>DRNU01000048.1 GCA_011374975.1 Gammaproteobacteria bacterium
CGACATATCCTATCAGTCACTGATCAAAGTATAGCTTCGGGAGAAGCTGCAGGACCATAAATAATCTATTGGAAAGTCGCACAGAAAGTACGGGGTTTGACTTCCCGCAACTCATTGTTATTTCAGGAGAAATGGCGCGCCCGGAAGGATTCGAACCTCCGACCGCCTGGTTCGTAGTTAGTGTTATATCGGCTAACTAATTGTATTTAATAGTAAATACTGGAGCGTCCGTTGCCTGTTTTGCCTGACAACGCGGGATGAATCAGAGCAGGGTCCCGCAGAAGTTCCGCATAGTTTACTTGTCATTATTTGCAGTTATGGGGGAAATATCCCCCTGTAAACCTCATGAGCATCAAGTTACCCAATCACCGCCACAAATTCCCCAATCACACTTAACTCACCTGCCGATTCATCATCAAAAACTAAATCGTCATAACCTTCCTTGTAAGTATCAGGCCGCAATACAATTTTACTGTGTCGCCAGTCGTCACCATCACTTACCTTCTCACTACAATATTTTTTCACAGTAAATGATGCTCCCGTATCCTGATCCTGAATATCTTGGTGCTGAACAATAACAATTTTGTTGTTTCGGGTGCCGCCTGGATTTGCCTTAAATAAACACCAGGCACCATTGGGTATGCGCCTGTTCATTGACTCACCCACGACACGAGTAACAAAATGCCCCTGCTGTGGCCTGAATGAATCTGGCAGTTCTACCCAGTCAAAATTACCCGCCTGTTGTTCTTCGCTGAATTGCCCTGCGGCTATTTCAAGGTCGTAAATAGGTACGGCGTTTTCATAGGGCTTTACTTCTTCTGGTTTTAATAGCCTGAGTGTTAAGCCAGGATATTGTTCTGACTGGGCTCCTGCTTTAACTTGCGTTTTTTCAACGTGACTTAGCTTCTCCTCTTCATAAATAACAGCTTTTGCCATTTCTGAAAAATAAGTATTTGTTTCCGGGTCTGTACAATAGATGTAACAACCTTTCTGGCCGCGGGTCATTAATGTGCGGTACGTGTTTTTGATGATGAGATCGGCACGTTGTTTTGCTGCTTTCGGACTCTCTTTCAGTAGTTTCTTATAGCCTTTGACTGAGCTATCCATTTTAGATCGTTGGGCAGCGTCGGTGATTATTTTTCCATCACGCACGATGAGGTCTTTGCCGATGATAACGCCGACGTAATCAACCTCCAGCCCCTGACAGGTGTGTATACACCCTATTTCGTTGACGGTTTCTGGTTTCATTATCCAGAGGCTGCCGTCTGTTTTTAGGTTCCATTTCATGGAGAAGTTAAATTCATCGAATACAATGTCATCTTTTTCTGGCTGTTTTATGCTGACCCAGTCCCAGCAATAACCGGCAACCAGTCGCGCTTTGTTGTTAATACGGTTTTTTATTAATATGGTGTCGCGCAGATCGCTGGGCGAATCGAATACTCGAAAATCGAAGTCGATACCCGCCAGTGTTTCGTTGGCGGTTTGTTTGACATCCAATACATTATCAAGCCACGCGAGATAACCATCGGATCCATTACAGCGAAATTGTGAGGCAAGCACCAGTTCGTGCACATTTGCATTTGCCTGCCTGGCCCATGCTTTGATTTCCTGTTTTTCACCGATATCTTTCCAGGTAACACGCTGGTCTTCATCGATGAAAAATACGCTGTGTTTTGATGCGTTTATGATTTCTTTTATCTGGTTTTCGCCCAGGTTCTGGTACATGCCTGATTTCGCATTGAGCCGATGCGCTTCATCAACAACGAGCACATCAAAGCTGCTTGGCTCACTACTGTGATAGCTGCCAGAACCTTTGAACAGGTTATCAATATGACTCTTTGTATAAGTACCTTTTAGTTTTGCAGCATACACCTGCCGAGGTGCAGCGTTTTTGGTGATGTACTGAACAAGCTTTTCCTGTCGGGTAAGTTCAACCAGCAGGTTGATAGCCACCACAGATTTTCCTGTGCCGGGACCGCCCTCGACGATGAGCACGTGTTTATCATCGGGCGTTGATGCTTCGGCGAGGGCTAACACAGTTTCAAAAACCAGTTTCTGTTCATCTATCATGACGAACTCTGTGTTTCCCTGTAACAACGAAAGCAGTGTATCGGCAAGATTCTTTGATGGTTTTATCTTGCCGTGGTCAATACGGTACATGATATTACTGGTGTCACCGTATTTAACGTACTGCTTGATAAAACTTTGCAGCCTCCTCGTATCGTTTTTTAGAAAAGCGGGAGCTTTTTTAATATGCGGCAGATAAAAAGAATGGTTAATGACATCACCGGCATCGCAGTTATGCAGATAGGCACAGGGTTTCAGTGAAATTTTTTCATCTCTTACGGTTTCGTTGAAATCCTGAAGTAATGCTGCATACGACCATGCCTGATAGGAAGGATGGCTAGTTTCGCGTTCTGCCCCGCCAATAAATGTTTCTACGATGGCATCTTTTGATGTTCGCTTAACATCGCTCCACTGCTTAAGTTCGACGATGATGGCAGTGTCAACTTTTTTATGATCTTTGCCTGTGAGGATAAAGTCAATTCGATTGGACGTTAACGGTATTCTATACTCGATGGATACGCCCGCATTACCGGGGATGGCCTTGTCCGCCAGGATATTGTTTATGAAGAGCATGGAATTTTCCCATGATCTTATTTCCGTTTTGCTGGTTGAATGACCAAATTTATCTTTAAACCGTTCGAGTATTTTATCTGCAATGACGTTGGTATTTACGTCATTGTTGAATTCTGCTTTGGTTGCAGAGTAGACGATCACTTATCGTACTCCGTGTACTTCTTAGCGCTCCCCTTCGCTCTTTCTACGGGGTATTTCTGTTCGTTGAGTTCAATTTTGTTTACAGCAGCAGTTAACAGATCGATATCGAGTTTATCGGCCAGCCTGACGAGATAGATAAGCGTGTCTGCCAACTCGGTTCCCACCTCTTCGAGTTTGTCTTTGGGCAGATTATTGCTTTGTTCCTCGGTGAGCCACTGGAAATGCTCGATGATTTCAGCAACTTCAGCACTAAGAGCCATTGAAAGATTCTTGGGTGAATGGAATTGGTCCCAATCGCGGTCTTCTGCAAAAACTCGCAACTTATCCCGAAGATGGTCAAACTCATTTTTCATACTAATATACCCAATTCATTGTCCCTTTAATTTTGGAATGATTCTCCCGCATGGCCGATAATCAAGCAATGGCTGATTATCATAATAGTTCAATCAGCTTTCTCAGCGATTCGTTACCCCGTCATCGAAGCCTTTAAAGACTTCCTGTACGATGTTTTCCAGACTTTGGACCTCGTCATCTGACAGCGCAGAAAAATCTTTCTCCCGTTTCCGCTTCGAGAGTTTGCCATCATTTTGGCGAATAAACAGAATCAGATTCTGCGCCAGTCGATCCGGCATATCGATCATCTCCGTGATTCTGGCCATGGCTTCATCGTGCCGACGGAGATAATCGATCTCCCTGGGCAGATCATGTTCGACCGTGCGCTGGACACAGGCGTAAAGGAATTCCGCCTGTTCCGTGCAATCAAAGTACCGGTATAGGTCAGCGGTATCGTTCAGCACTTCGACATTGTGATCAGCCGTCGGACGCCATTCGATAAAATCCATCAGGGGCATGGAATGAGCCTGTAACGTCCGGCGGTATTCGTCGATCCGGTCCAGCATGACGGAAGACACCGGGAAAACTATCCCCGGTGGCGTATACCCACGCTCGGCCAGAACATGATGGATCAGGCAACGGTGCACACGGCCGTTGCCGTCCTGGAACGGATGAACATAGATAAAACCAAAGGCGGTTGCGGCTGCCTGCAGAACAGGGTCCAGACCCTCACCCCGCATCCGCTCATTGGTGGCCAACATACTGGTACAGAGTGCCTCGATATCTTCTGGCCGGGCGCCAATAAATTCCGGCAGGGGGTCGTTGAGATGATCCCGCTCACCGAGAAAGACGCCATCCGGTCGCAGACCCGGAAAGACAAAGCGTGTGTCCTCGATCAGGACACCATGCAGGCGAATGATTTCTTCGAGCGTGAGTGGATTTTTTCCAGCCTGGAGTACGGCCTTGCCCCAGCGTTCCAGGCGGCTGCGAGGCGCACGTTCGCCTTCGATCTCGAAACTCGCACGGCTGTCGGCCAGCAGCAGAAAACTGGCGGCGCGGGTTACCAGGTGTTGACCGGTACGGCCTATCGTTTCCGCTGCACGCTCGGCCAGACCCAGCTTAGTGAAAGCTTCGAGCCGTTCTGTTCTGCGTATGATGGGGCACCAGTCACCACTGCCAAGCAGGTTATCCCGCACCTTGTGGCGCCGGGAGACTTCTCCGTTTCCAATGAAGTACGCTTTTGGGTCCAGTGCATCCACGGCCTTGACGTTAGGCGCATCGTCAACATCGAGCGTCTGCCCGGTTAATGTTTCATAGAAGAACCAGGCACGCCGCGTCTGTGCGCCCGTCGGCGTGGAACGGATGAACGCTTCCAGTATGGC
Organism: Gammaproteobacteria bacterium; assembly: GCA_011374975.1. Classification (GTDB taxonomy): domain Bacteria; phylum Pseudomonadota; class Gammaproteobacteria; order DSM-19610; family DSM-19610; genus Thiogranum. The sequence goes on from DRNU01000048.1 coordinate 4,497, forward strand.
TTTAGGTACCGCCTCGAAGACGCGCTTCAATATCAGTAGATCGATAGGTTCATGGCGCAGGGCAAAGGTCAGATGATCAATAAATTGGTCGCCGGGTTGGTAGCGCTTGTCGAAAACGCGGAAACCATCCCCCTCTCGGTGACTGCCCTTAACATGTTTCTCCGAGACACAGCTGGGTTGCCGGACCGGCGCCTGAAGACCAAGCGCCTGAACAAGCGCTGCCCAGCCAACAAGACGCGCCCCCGTTGGGACAAGCTTGTCCTGAAAGCCTGCAGGTGTTTTCAAATTTAGATGCAAGGATCGAAAACCTGTTAGTTAGGTCGAAGAACATTCGTAATATAACGCAATAGTCGAATATTAAAAATACCTAGGTCGAAAACCATTCGCTTGAGTCGATTTTTACTCAAAATTCGGATACCACGTCGAAATCCTTACATATCGGCAACCATAATAACAACCTGCTCTCACACCAACCTCAGATCCCAATAATCCAATCTGGCCTGAAATCGGGGTTCAATGCCTCCGGCGCATACCCACGCGGATTGCAGACCACCCGGGTGCCATGGACCTTGTAGTCGAATGATTCGTGCATATGGCCATGGACCCACGCCGCTGCCCGGTCACCCGCCATGAGATGTTCCAGGTTGCTGGCGAAGGCCCGGGTCAGCAGGTCACGCGCATACCGCGGATGCACCGATTGCGATGACGGGGCATGGTGAGTGACCACCACGGTCTGGCCGTCGAAGGGCTCGGCCAGCATTGCAGCCAGCCAGTCGCGACTGGCTGTGTGTAGCCGGACGGCGTCCTCCGGTATGAATTCGGGAATGTTACATTACATCGCGACTTGTATATTTCTCCCGATGCACTGTAACATTTCAATATCATGGCTACCCAATCCACACGAACAGACAAAATCCTGGAGTTGGTCAGGAAGGCGGGCGTGCTGCGACCGCGCGATCTGGAGCCCTATCGCATCCCGCGGACCTATCTCAGCCGCCTCTGTGCGGCCGGCAAGCTGCAGCGGATCGGCCGGGGACTCTATGTACTGCCGGGAAGCCGTGCCACCGAACACCACTCGCTGGCACAGGTCTGCAAGCGCGTGCCCAACGGCGTTGTCTGCCTGCTGTCCGCCCTGCGCTTTCATGAACTCACGACCCAGGCGCCGTTTGAAGTCTGGCTCGCCATTGGTGAAAAAGCCTGGCGGCCGCGCGTGGAGTACCCACCGCTACGCATCGTCCGATTCTCCAGGACCACGCTCCGTGCCGGTATCGAGGAACACCGAATCGAAGGCGTGACAGTGCACGTGTATTCCCCCGCCAAGACCGTCGCCGATTGTTTCAAGTACCGGAACAAAATCGGCCTGGACGTTGCTATAGAAGCACTCAGGGAATGCTGGCAATCACGACGCTGTACCATGGATGACCTCTGGCATTATGCCGACATCTGCCGCGTACGAAATGTTATGCGACCCTACCTGGAATCAATCGCGGCATGAATAATAAACGGGGAAAAAATACAGCGGCCTCTGTGCGTGACCGCCTGCTGGCGCTGTCCCGTGAACGGGGTGAGGATTTCCAGTTGCTCCTGACCCAATATGGACTCGAAAGACTCTTGTACCGCCTCAGCGAATCAAGTTATCAGAATTGCTTCGTCCTGAAAGGCGCAATGCTGTTCCTGTTGTGGGGCGACCAGCCGCACCGTCCGACACGCGATGTTGATTTTCTCGGCTTCGGTGACAGCGATGAAGCCGGTCTGCGGGCAATCTTTCGCGAACTCTGCGACATACCCGTTGAGGATGATGGCCTGACACTGATGGCGGACAGCGTCCAGGTTGAAGTCATCCGCGATCAAACAGAATACGGCGGCTTACGCGTACGGCTGTTCGGAGACCTGGCCGGTGCCCGGGTGCCAATTCAGGCCGACATTGGTTTCGGGGACGCAGTGACACCCAAGGCGAAAGAAATCGAATATCCCACTCTGTTGGGCAACCCTGCCCCACACTTGAAGGCGTACCCCCGCGAAACCGTCGTCGCGGAGAAGTACCAGGCAGTGGTCCACCTCGGTATGGCGAACAGCCGGATGAAGGACTTCTACGATCTTTGGGTTATTGCCCGCGAGTTCGATTTCGATGGCCTGATATTGTCCGAAGCGATCCGCAATACATTCTCGCGCCGTCGTACATCTTTACCAGAACACACGCCATCCGGACTCAGCCCCGAATTCTATGAAGATGCGCATAAGAACAATCAGTGGAATGCCTTTATACGCAAGGGAATGCTCCTCACTGCCCCACCGTTGCTAATGGAGGTCTGTCTTTTGCTGGAGACATTCCTTCTTCCTCCAACGCAGGCATTGATCCAGAAAATGGAATTCGGGGCGAAGTGGGAACCGGGCGGACCATGGCATTGATGAATGAGCAATCCCTGCGCGAGGCGATTGCCCGCGAGGAAGCGCAGCTCGCTGAGCTCTCACACAAACATAAGGCTATTCGCCAGCCTGCGGAAACGAATGGGTGCGCGGCATCTGCATGGGTTTTATCCGTTCCACAAAACCGACCGGCCTGAATCCAGGCATCGGGAAAACAGCGTTCACGTTCCTTGCCAAAGAGCAACATCCCACCAATGGTAAGTACCTTGCGCATCTGATATCTGTCCACCAGTCGCAGCGTCTTCAGATCCGGACGTTTGAGTTTACGTACCGACGCAAAAGACTCGGAAGCTGCTCGGAAGTCGAGCACTTCAGAGCTGAACTCGGGCATGACCGGTTCGTCATAAGCCTCACCCCGGGCAACACGCCGCATCGGCACCTGCGCGTTTGAGATAATCAGCACCTCCTTTATTGCGGGCGTTTTGACGCTAGGGCGTAATGCATGGCATTTTTGAAAGAAATCTACCTATAGATTTCTTTCAAAATTCAAGCGTCACGATGATAGACAACCTGGTTTCTAACCAGGCACTCTAACTTGAAGATAACTTATTGATTTAGAACGAACGCGGATAATCCGAGACTGTGCAATAGCGAGTAGAAAACCGCCTGGCATCGCCTCTATCTTGCTGATTTTATTAGAAATGGCGCGCCCGGAAGGATTCGAACCTCCGACCGCCTGGTTCGTAGCCACACCGCCTGGATAATGTATCTATTTGATAATAATGGTATTTATAGAACTACAATTCCCAACAAATTTGTTCTAAACGGCCACAAATGAGCTTATTTGGCTGTAAGTGGGGTACGTTTATTGGGAACTGTATTGTGCTGTGCTAAAAAGGATTGCGTGGAATAACCTATTTTAGGTTCGACATGATAGCCTATTAATGATACAACTTAATAACCTGCTTTCAACACAGCGCAATACCCTAGGTTAAATACAACGTAAAAACCGATGAAGAGCGTGTAGAACATGGCAACACCCTCAGAAAAACTGGCCCGATCTCTGGAAGCCTTGAAAGCGCTTCAGGATCGCGGCGTGGTCGCTATCCGCTCAAGCGACCTGGTACGTACCGACCGGGAACGTCTTGTTAAGAACGGCTATCTGCAACCCGTCATGAAGGGGTGGTACATCCCTTCCCGCCCTGACGAGGTAGCCGGTGAGAGTACCGCCTGGTACGCCTCATTCTGGGATTTCTGCAGCTCGTATTTGCATGAGCGTTTCGGCACCAACTGGTGCCTGTCACCGGAGCAGTCCCTGCTATTGCAGGCCGGGAACCGTACTGTACCGCGCCAGCTTTTGGTCCGCTGCCCAAAGGGCGATAACAAGATCATAGCGCTTCCACATGGCACCTCACTCCTGACGGTCCGGTACAGCATGCCGGACAAGCAGGACATGGAAATAAAAATCGGCCTCAATCTGTATACCCTGGTACCAGCCCTGATTGATTGTACGCCCAGATTATTTCAGCAACATCCAACTGATATTCGTGCTGCACTGTCTATGATTTCTGATGCCTCTGAAATCCTTGCAAAGCTCCTTGAAGGCGGACACACCACCATTGCCGGGCGACTGGCTGGCGCCTTTCGCAATATAGGCCGTGATCGTATTGCGGATGATATTGTGAAGACGATGCGCGCCGCCGATTATGATGTGCGGGAATCTGATCCGTTTGAAACACAACCGCCTGTTATTCTATCCGGCAGAGAACGCTCGCCTTACGTTAACCGTATCCACCTGATGTGGCACGCGATGCGCGAGACAGTCATAGCGCGCTTCCCGGAAGCGCCGGGGATTCCTGAAGACATCGAGGCATACCTGCAACAAGTTGACGATGTTTATGTCACGGATGCCTATCACTCCTTATCCATTGAAGGCTATCGCGTCAGCGCTGAATTGATTGAGCGCGTGCGCAGTCAGAACTGGAATCCGGATAATAATGCAGAGGACCGAAAACAGCGCGACGCAATGGCAGCACGCGGCTACTATCAGGCCTTCCAGGCCGTCAAAGAAAGTGTCACAAAGGTCCTCAAGCGCGAAAACCCCGGCAGCGTTGTCGATCATGATCATGGCAGCTGGTACCGGGAACTGTTTGCGCCCAGCGTTACAGCAGGCATTTTGCAACCGGCTGATCTTGCAGGCTACCGTAATGATCAGGTCTATATCCGCCACTCCCTGCACACACCACCAAACCGGGAAGCGGTACGTGATCTCATGCCTGCGCTTTTTGATCTGATCAAGGATGAAGATAACCCGGCGGTCCGGGTTGTACTGGGACATTTCATGTTTGTGTATATCCACCCTTATATGGATGGCAACGGACGCATGGGACGGTTTTTAATGAATGTCATGCTGGCCGCCGGTGGCTATCCGTGGACGGTCATTCCTGTAGAGGAGCGCGACACCTATATGGAAGCACTCGAAGCTGCCAGCACTACTGAGGATATTGCTCCTTTCACTGACTTTCTTGCTACGCTGGTCAGAGCCAACCTTGAAGGAAAACCAGGGCCAACCGTACCCTGACTGGCAGCATGAGACTGCAAACAAGGTGTGCGGGGAAAACTCCCGCAAAAGTCCCGCACTGGTGCTGTTGAAGCAAAAGGCGGTTGCGGTAGACGTTGCAACAGCTTGATATAGAAGTGAAAAATGGCGCGCCCGGAAGGATTCGAACCTCCGACCGCCTGGTTCGTAGCCAGGTACTCTATCCAGCTGAGCTACGGGCGCGAAGTGGAAGCGCGAGATTATCCATTAGCAGGGACTAAACTTCAACTGTAATCCCGGAATTTAAAAGGCCTAAGCCCGGGCCTCCGGCACCTGGCAGCCAAAGTCCGTTAGTTCAACACAATGTGCAGATCCGGTTTACAGCGCTGCTGCCGGGTGAAGCCGTTTCCTGACCCCGGAATCAGTAGCAGAACCCTGTGTTGCTTTATCTACCAGCGTTGCAAAGATTTCAACCATTTCCCGTCGCCCATGCGCCAGGAGATCAGCGAAGTACCAGTCAATCTCCGGCGACATTCTGGCGATCTCCTCGCCGCGCTGCCCCGGGTGGGTCACGTAATGCAGGGATTCCGGAAGCCCCAGCAACAGGGCCAGTGCAACGGTCATTTCAACAGGTGTTACAACCTCACCCTGCGATGTCGGTGTCGTCACAGCCCCAATATCAACAGCATCATTGATAATGGCCAGCAGGGGCCCGAACTCACCCAGGTGCGACAACAACGCCAGTTGCCGTTCCCGTACCCTTTGCTCGACCTGCTCACTGAACCGGGCACGCACCAGGTTGTGATAGGTGTAGAGCTGGTAGCCAAGCACACCTGACCGTAATACCTTGTGGTAGATCGACGGGGCTGTTACCGGCTTCTCGGCTATCAGGCAAGCCAGGGGCAGAATAGCCAGAGTGTAATCATCGGTTAGCAAATAGATATCCTGCAGGGTTTAGTACATGGAACGGCCGCACCCGGGCTGCCGGTTGTGGTGCCAGTCTAGACGATGGCTGTTAGTATTAGCCTGTCACCGGATGCCAAATGCTTGTCACTCAATACCAGAACTGAAAAATAAATGACTGACGCCTTATCGGAAATCACCACACTGGGCAGTGTTGCATCCCTTCTCGGCAAGACGCTGCTCAGTTGTGACATTGATCCGGCCCCCCTCTTCAACCAGGCCGGTATCGATTTATCAGCAGCCAGTAAACCTGATACACGTTTCCCTACCCAACGCATGCAAACGTTGTGGGGGCTTGCCCTCGAGGCAACCGGCAACCCCGGACTTGGCCTGCTCGTCGCGCAACAGTTCCAGCCTGCCGTGCTGCACGGCCTGGGCTTTGCCTGGCTGGCCAGCGATACCTTGCTGGATGCCCTGGGTCGCCTGGCGCGTTATTCCCGTTTTATCAATACCGGCGTGGAGTTCCGTGTAGAAGTGACACCCGACACCACCGATCTGGTCATAGCCATTCCTGACATCTTCCCCAACTTTGTCTACGCGGCAACGGATTTTGGTATGGCCGCCTCTCTGCGCATGTGCCAGATCACGGCGGGGAAACAGATTCTGCCCGTGCATGTCGCCCTGCAGCGTCCCACGCCCCCGTGCAAAGAGACATTTTCCGGACAGTTCGGTGCCTCGATTGAATACGGTGCAACGGTTAACAGGCTGTGCTTTGACAATGAACTGGCCAGTCAGCCGCTGAACACGGCCAACCCGGAACTCGCCCGCATCAACGACCAGACCGTGGTGGATTACCTGGCGCGCTTCGATCGTGCCAGCATCGCCATGCAGGTGCGCGCAAAGATTATCGAGCAACTACCGGACCGCATGCCAAGACAGGAAGACATCGCTGACACGCTGCACGTGAGCCTGCGCAGCCTGCAACGACGGTTAAGAGAGGAAGAAACCAGCTTCAAGAACCTGATGGAAGATACGCGCAAAACACTGGCGATGCAGTACCTGCGTGAATCCCACCGCAGTATCGGTGAAGTCACCTACCTGCTGGGGTTCTCCGAACCCAGTAACTTTACCCGGGCGTTCAGGCGCTGGACGGGCAAATCGCCCGCAGCGTTCAGGGACACGTCCCGGAATTAAAAAAGGCCCCGTACGGGACCTTCCTGTTTGGCGGAGAGAGAGGGATTCGAACCCTCGATGGGCGATTAACCCATACTCCCTTAGCAGGGGAGCGCCTTCAGCCGCTCGGCCATCTCTCCCTTCTGACTAACGACAGTGTTTCAGTCGTTTGCAGAAGGCGCAAAGGATACCGGCGCCGGGGCTTAAGGTAAAGTCAAACCTGATTTTCTGCGGCTTCAACCGAGTCTGCGTCAGCCTGTTGCTCACGCTTGATGCGTTCATAGATTTCTTCGCGATGCACAGCCACTTCTTTGGGGGCATTGACGCCAATACGAACCTGGTTGCCCTTGACGCCCAACACGGTCACTGTGACTTCATCACCAATCATGAGGGTTTCGCCGACCCTTCGTGTAAGTATCAACATTCCTAGTATCTCCTTGACCTACTTTATAAATTACCAACTACAGGTTTCCGTGGTCGGCATAACTGTCAGGCAACCAACATATTAAATTCTATGTCGGCCTCCCACTCAAAAACTAAACTAACGTACCAGTTTTTTGTTTTTATTAGGTTTTATCGAAGCCACTTCCGGTAGCTTCAAGCAGGTCAGGCAGTTATGGCCTGATCAAGTTGAAATGCTTCGTGCAGGGCCCTCACCCCGAGTTCCAGGTATTTTTCGTCAACCACGACCGACACCTTGATCTCGGAGGTGGAAATCATCCTTATATTAATGCCTTCTTTCGCCAGGGTCTCAAACATTGTAGACGCAATTCCGGCGTGTGAGCGCATTCCTACGCCCACCAGCGATATTTTTACAATCCTGTCATCCCCGACGACCTGTTTTGCGCCCAGATCACCCGCCACCTTCTGCAGGGTTTCCAGCGCGCGCCGGTAGTCGTTGCGGTGCACGGTAAAGGTGAAGTCCGTGGTCTTGCCGTCCGGCGCCATGTTCTGGATGATCATGTCCACTTCAATATTGGCGTTGGCGATCGGCCCCAGGATCAGGTGCGCGATACCCGGCTGGTCAGGTACACCCAGCGCCGTCAGTTTGGCTTCATCACGGTTAAAGGCGATCCCTGAAATCAGCGCCTGTTCCATGCCTTCATCCTCATAAGTTATCAGCGTCCCTTCCCCGTCCTCGAAGCTGGAAAGCACGCGCAGGGGTACATTGTACTTGCCTGCGAACTCGACAGCACGGATTTGCAGCACTTTTGAGCCAAGACTGGCCATTTCCAGCATTTCTTCAAAGGTTATACGCTCCAGGCGGCGCGCATCGGGCTCGACGCGGGGGTCAGTGGTGTATACCCCGTCCACGTCGGTAAAAATCTGGCATTCGTCGGCTTTCAGGGCCGCGGCCAGCGCCACGGCGGTGGTATCCGAGCCGCCCCGGCCGAGGGTGGTGATATTGCCCCTGTCATCCACGCCCTGGAAGCCTGCCACCACCACCACGTGACCGTCATCCAGATCCTTTGTGACGCGTTTTGCATCGATCTCCCGGATTCTTGCCTTGTTATGGGCAGCATCTGTCAGGATGTGCACTTGCGCGCCGGTATAGGAACGGGCCGTGCAGCCGCGTGTTTCCAGCGCCATCGAGAGCAGGGCGATGGTGGTCTGCTCGCCGGTGGCCAACAGAACGTCCAGTTCGCGCGGTGCCGGGCGGTCGGACATGGCCGCGGCCAGCCCCAGCAGCCGGTCGGTCTCGCCGCTCATGGCCGAAACCACGACCACCAGCCGGTTGCCCTGGTCGCGGTAACGCATGATTTTTTCTGCCACGGCCTGGATTCGCTCGGGGGTGCCGACCGAGGTGCCGCCATATTTCTGGACAATTAGTGCCATATCAGCTCAAAAAAGGAGTGCTCTGCGCCAAAACCGCGCATTAAACTACATATTGGTGCAGGATAAAACCGTTATTAAGCGGTTAAACAGCCTTAGAAGTGGCAATTTGCTGTTTAACCCAGTCAGCGACTGACGCCAGCGCGGCATCCAGTTTATCCGGCTGGTTGCCGCCGGCCTGGGCCATGTCAGGACGCCCGCCGCCGCGGCCGCCGATCTGGCTGGCCACCTGGTTGACCAGTTCACCGGCCTTGACGCGTTTCGTCTCGGCTTTGGTGACACCCGCCACCAGCGCCACCTTGTCGCCGTTGACGGTGGCCAGGATGACCGCGGCCGCACCCAGTTTGTTCTTCAGCTGGTCCACGGTCTCGCGCAGCACTTTGGCATCCGCGCCTTCCAGGCGTGCGGCCAGCACCTTGATGCCGTCCACGTCCTGCGCCTGGTCGGCCAGGTCACTGCCCTGGGCGCTGGCGAGTTTGGCTTTCAGGGTTTCCAGTTCTTTTTCCAGCTTGCGGCTGCGTTCCACCAGCTGCCCGACGCGGGTCACAGTCTCCTCGCGCCCGGCCTTGACCAGCGCAGCGATGTCGTCGAGGTTCTTTTCGGTTTCTCCAATATATTCCAGCGCGCCGCTGCCCGTCACCGCTTCGATACGGCGCACACCGGAAGCAATACCGGTCTCCGCGATAATCTTGAACACACCGATATCACCGGCGCGGCGTGCATGGGTGCCGCCGCACAGTTCGACCGAGAAATCGCCGATCGACAGCACGCGCACTTCGTCGCCGTATTTTTCGCCGAACAGCGCCATGGCACCGGCTTCCATGGCCTCGTCGACCGGCATGACGCGGGTCTCCACCTCGGCATTGGCCCGGATCTGTGCATTGACCAGGTCCTCGATGCGCTGCAATTCATCCGCGGTGAGCGGCTGGAAGTGTGAGAAATCGAAACGCAGGCGCTCGGGGTCGACCAGCGAGCCTTTCTGCTGCACGTGCTCACCGAGCACCTGGCGCAGTGCGGCATGCATCAGGTGCGTTGCCGAATGGTTGAGGCGCGTCGCGCTGCGGCGCTCGTCGTCCACCAGTGCCTCGACCTTGTCGCCCTGCGTGAGGCTGCCCTGGGTCAGCTCGCCAATGTGCACGAACACGCCATCACCCTGCTTGCGGGTATCCAGCACGCGGAACACGCCACCGTCCTTGCGCAGCACGCCACGGTCGCCGACCTGGCCGCCGGACTCGGCATAGAACGGGGTATGGTCGAGCACCACGATACCCGACTCGCCGGCCTGCAAGGCCTGCACCGGCTCGCCGTCGCGGAACAGAGCGGTAATCTCTGCCTCGTCCTGCTCGCGTTCGTAGCCGGTAAATTCAGTGCTGCCCTCGACAGCAATATCGCCGCTGTCCAGCACGGAGAAATTACTGGCGGCGCGGGCGCGCTCGCGCTGCGCCTGCATGGCTGACTCGAAGCCCGGCATGTCCAGCGACAGCCCGCGTTCGCGTGCGATGTCCGCGGTCAGATCGACCGGGAAACCGTACGTATCATAGAGCTTGAACACGGTGGCGCCGGGGATCACCGTGCCGTCGAGACCGGCAATAGCCTCTTCCAGAATCTTCATGCCGTGGTCCAGCGTCTCGGCAAAGCGTTCTTCTTCCTGCGCCAGCACGCGTTCCACCTGCGCCTGGGCTTTCACCAGCTCGGGATAGGCATCGCCCATCTCCTGCGCCAGTGCGGTGACCAGCTTGTGGAAGAAGGCCTCGCGCATGCCCAGCTGGTGACCGTGGCGGATGGCGCGGCGGATAATGCGGCGCAGCACGTAGCCGCGACCCTCGTTGGACGGGATCACTCCGTCCACGACCAGGAAGGCACAGGCGCGGATGTGGTCGGCAATCACGCGCAGTGACTTGTTCTCCAGGTCCTTGCAGCCGGTGAGTGCCGCGCTGGCGCGGATCAGGTTCTGGAACAGGTCGATCTCGTAGTTACTGTGCACGCCCTGCATGATGGCCGCCAGGCGTTCCAGGCCCATGCCGGTATCTACCGAGGGCTTGGGCAAGGGTGTCATCTTGCCGCCGGCGTCGCGGTCGTACTGCATGAACACCAGGTTCCAGATCTCTATATAACGGTCACCGTCTTCCTCGGGCGTGCCGGGCGGACCGCCGGGGACCTCCGGGCCGTGGTCGTAGAAGATCTCCGAACAGGGGCCACAGGGGCCGGTGTCGCCCATGGACCAGAAGTTATCCCTGGCGCCAATGCGCGAGAAGCGCTCGGCCGACACACCGATCTCGTTCAGCCAGATATCCGCGGCTTCGTCGTCTTCCTCGAACACGGTGATCCACAGGCGCTCGGCCGGGAGCTCCAGGGTCTCGGTGAGGAAGTTCCAGGCGTAGCGGATGGCCTCGTGCTTGAAGTAATCGCCGAAGCTGAAGTTGCCGAGCATTTCAAAGAAGGTGTGGTGGCGCGCCGTATAGCCGACGTTTTCCAGGTCATTGTGCTTGCCGCCGGCGCGCACGCAGCGCTGGGAGCTGGCCGCGCGGACATAGCTGCGCTTCTCCCGGCCCGTGAACACGTCCTTGAACTGGACCATGCCGGCGTTGGTAAACAGCAGGGTCGGGTCATTGGCAGGCACCAGCGGGCTGGAGGGCACCACGGTGTGGCCCTGGTCCTGGAAATAGTCAAGAAATGCCTTGCGAATCGCGCTGGTACTGGTGTTACGGCTCATGGCGCGGAAAGGTACAGGATATTGGGGCGTATTTCATCTGTCCCCGGCAGTTGCAAGGACTGCACGGATCTGCTCACCGCTAAAACCGCGCTGCTGCAGGAAACGCATCTGCCGCGCGCGCTCCCGGTAGTCATCCGGACAGCCGCCGCCGAAACGCTTGCTGTGCTGCCTGACGGCGGACGCGATCCAGTCATCCGCCAACGCCTCCAGGGCCGGTTGCACCAGCTCGTCGCCGATGCCGCGTTCACGCAGCTCGGCACGGATGCGCGCCGGCCCGTAGCCGCGCTCGAAGCGGCCACGGACGTAGACTTCGGTGAAACGCGCATCGCTGAGCAGGTTGCTGTCCAGCAGTTCGACCAGCACCCGCTCGATGAGCGCGGCATCGACGCTGCGCGCCGTCAGCTTGTGGCGCAGTTCCAGCACGCTGTGCTCGCGGCGCGCCAGCAGCCGCAACGCACTGGCGTAGGCCCGCTGGTAGCGCTCCGCGCTGTCGTCGGCGTCGCTGTCAGCCGGCGGACTCGCGTGAATCGATGGCGATGACATCGGCTTCGGTTTCCGTCTCGCTGTCGGTACCCAGCAGGCGGGCACGCAGCTGCTGCTCGATATCCTGCGCGATCTCCGGGTTTTCTTTCAGGAAGTTACGCACATTGTCCTTGCCCTGGCCGATGCGCTCACCGTTGTAGCTGTACCAGGCGCCGGCCTTGTCGACCAGGCCTTCCTTGACACCCATTTCGATCAGCTCGCCCTCGCGGGAAATGCCCTGCCCGTACAGGATCTCGAACTGCGCCTGTTTGAAAGGCGGCGCCATCTTGTTCTTGACCACCTTGACGCGGGTATCGTTGCCGATAATCTCGTCACCCTTCTTGAGCGCACCGATACGGCGGATATCGAGCCGCACCGAGGCGTAGAATTTCAGTGCGTTACCGCCAGTAGTCGTCTCCGGGTTACCGAACATGACGCCGATCTTCATACGGATCTGGTTGATGAAAATCACCAGCGTGTTTGAACGCTTGATGTTGCCGGTCAGCTTGCGCAGCGCCTGTGACATCAGGCGCGCGTGCAGACCCATGTGCGAATCGCCCATTTCGCCCTCGATTTCAGCCTTGGGCGTGAGCGCGGCGACCGAGTCGATCACGACAATGTCCACCGCGCTGGAACGTACCAGCATGTCGGCAATCTCCAGCGCCTGCTCGCCGGTATCCGGCTGGGAGACCAGCAGATCGTCGATCTGTACGCCGAGTTTTTCCGCGTAGACGGGGTCCAGCGCGTGCTCGGCGTCGATAAAGGCGGCAGTGCCGCCGGCTTTCTGTGCCTCGGCGATAACCTGCAGGGTGAGTGTAGTCTTGCCCGAGGATTCCGGGCCGTAGACCTCCACCACGCGACCGCGCGGCAGGCCGCCGATACCCAGCGCCACGTCCAGCGCCATCGACCCGGTGGAGACCACGTCGATATCGCGCACCGCGCCGACGTCGCCCATCCGCATCACGGAACCCTTGCCAAACTGCTTCTCTATCTGACCCAGTGCTGCACTGAGCGCCTTACGCTTGTTGTCGTCCATAGACTCCTCCGGCTGTCATCGTTCAAGGTGAGGGCATTCCCTGCCCCGCGGGTTGGCGGTAAGTCGCAACCAGGCGGCTTCATTGCCGATTGAGGCCGAGTATGCACCAGACTACTGTAAAAATAAACAGTGCCCGGAAAATTTCTTGTTCCGGCCTTATTCCGGCGCAGGAACGAGTGGCCAGCGCCGCAACACATCGTATCTGACTCCGTCCGGGGTGGAAACCGATTCGGCCAGCACGAAGTCCTGCACGCGCCAGTGGATCGCCTCCAGCCCGGCCGCGTGTGCGGGGTTTTCTCTTTCCTGGAGAGGGTGACGTGCGGCACGAAATGCCGTTCCTCGAGCTTGACCTCACAGGGCTCCAGCGCCAGCCGCAGGTCGGCCTCCAGCTGTAACAGGGCGTCGGGAATCTGACTGGTGCCCAGCCACCGGGTACGTGGCCGCTCCCAGTGGCCGAGGAAATCCAGCTGCAGTTCGAAGGGTTCGCCGTGCACGCCCGGTGCCACGCGGTACAGGCAGTCCTGTTGCTGTTCGGTGCAGCCGCCGAGGAATGCCAGGGTCATGTGCAGGTTGGCCTCGGGGACCGGGTGACGGCTCCAGTGCCGCGCCGCCTGTGCCAACTGGCGGCGTACCTCCGCATCGGGCCAGAGGGCAAAGAACAGGCGCTTGCGGGTCACCCTGGCATCGTTCAAGCCGCTACCTGCACGCGTTCATATAACGCATCCAGCGCAGCCGCTACCGCCTGGCGACGTACCGCATCGCGGTCATCGTCGAACCGGTAGCACTGCTGTCGGCACCAGCCTCCCGGCCCCGCCCAGGCAATCCATACCGTGCCGACCGGCTTTTCTGCGCTGCCGCCACCGGGTCCGGCGATGCCGCTGATCGCCAGCGCCCAGTGCGCAGGACTGTGGCACAACAGGCCCTGTGCCATTGCCTGCACGGTCTGTTCGCTCACCGCGCCGTGTGCGTCGAGGGTGGCGGCGGGCACGCCGAGCAACTCCCGCTTGGCGGCGTTGCTGTAGGTGACCAGCCCGCGCTCGAACCAGGCGGAGCTGCCGGCCAGGTCGGTACACACCTTGGCCACCCAGCCGCCGGTGCAGGATTCCGCCGTGGCGAGCTGTTCGCCGCGCGCCAGCAGGACCTCTGCGAGCCGCGCGACACGGCCGGCAATGGCTTCATCGTCAGGTTGCGACCCCTGGCCCATGCTTCACTCCTCCACCCGCCGGTCGGCGTAACAGTCCACAGGAGTAACAAAGGCGGCGATGTTTGGCAAGCTGTAGCGGACCGGTTAATTGGGCTAGACTTGCCGCCCATGTCAGCCGTCCCCAGCCCAGGTAAACACACGCCCATGATGCAGCAGTACCTGCGCATCAAGGCAGAGCACCCCGACATCCTGATGTTCTACCGCATGGGGGATTTCTACGAACTGTTCTACGAGGACGCGCGCAAGGCGTCGGAGCTCATGGACATCACCCTCACCAGCCGCGGCCAGTCCGCCGGCGAACCCATCCCCATGGCCGGCATACCGGTGCATTCGGTCGACCAGTACCTGGCCCGGCTGGTGCGGCTCGGCGAATCGGTGGCGATTTGCGAGCAGATCGGCGACCCGGCCACCAGCAAGGGGCCGGTGGAACGTAAAGTGGTCCGCATCATCACCCCGGGCACGCTCACCGAGGACGCGCTGTTACAGGAGCGCCACGAGAACCTGCTGGTGGCGCTGCACCAGGACGATGAAAATTACTACGGCATTGCCGCGCTGGACCTGTCCGCCGGGCGCTTCGTGGTGCAGGAGTTCAGCGGTGAAGAAGCCCTGCTGGGCGAGATCGAGCGCCTGCAGCCCGCCGAGCTGCTGGTCAGCGAGGACCTGACACTGCCGACCGCCCTGCAACGCATCGGCGGCCTGCGCCGCCTGACACCCTGGCAGTTCGATACCGAGAGCGCGGCGCGCCAGCTCAACCAGCAGTTCGGCACCCACGACCTGAACGGCTTCGGCTGCCAGCATATGCCGGTCGCAGTAGGCGCCGCCGGTGCCCTGTTACAGTACGTGAAAGACACCCAGCGCGCCGCCCTGCCGCACCTGCGCGGCCTGCGTACCGAGCAGCACGAAGACAGCGTGGTGATGGATGCCGCGACACGCCGCAACCTGGAGCTCGACCAGGCGCAGTCCGGGGAAAAGGCGCACAGCCTGATTGCCGTGCTGGACAAGAGCGTCACCGCCATGGGCGGGCGCATGCTGCGGCGCTGGCTGCACCGCCCGCTGCGCGACCGTAACATCCTGGCCGGCCGCCACCAGTGCCTGGAATCGCTGTTGCAGGCGCACCTGTTCGAATCCTTGCGCGAACAACTGCGCGGCTGCTGCGACCTGGAACGTATCCTGTCGCGTATCGCACTCAAATCGGCGCGGCCGCGCGACCTGGGCGCCCTGCGCGACACGCTGGCGCGCCTGCCCGACCTGCAGGCCCTGCTGCGCAGCGACACTGACCCGCTGCTGGGCGAGTTGGCATCACGCATCCAGGAACATCCCAGGGTCCTCAAACTGCTGCGCAGGGCGCTGCCGGACATCCCCCCGGCGCAGGTGCGCGACGGCGGCGTGATCGCCGTGGGCTACGACGCCGAACTGGACGAACTGAAACGCCTCAGCGAACAGAGCGACCAGGTGCTGCTGGACATGGAGACCCGCGAACGCGAACGCTCCGGCATCAAGAACCTGAAAATCCGTTACAACCGGGTGCACGGCTACTACATCGAGATCAGCCGCAGCCAGTCCGACCAGGTGCCGGACAACTACCAGCGCCGCCAGACCCTGAAAGGCGCCGAGCGCTTTATCACCCCGGAGCTCAAGAGCCACGAGGAACGCGTACTGAGCGCGCGCAGCAAGGCGCTGGAGCGCGAAAAGGCGCTCTACAACGAACTGCTGGAACAACTGCTGGAACAGCTGGCGCCGCTCTCCACCTGCGCCGAAGGCCTGGCCGAACTCGACGTGCTGACCACGCTGGCCGACCGCGCCGATGCGCTGAACTGGTCACGCCCGACGCTGAGCGAGGAACCGGGTATCCGCATCCAGGGCGGCCGCCACCCGGTCATCGAACAGTTCACCGAGCAGCCCTTCGTGCCGAACGATGTCGAACTCGGCGACGCGCGCCGCCTGCTGATCATCACCGGCCCCAACATGGGCGGCAAATCGACCTACATGCGCCAGACCGCACTGATCGTGCTGCTGGCCTGCATGGGCAGCTTCGTGCCCGCCGACCAGGCCGGCATCGGCCCCATCGACCGCATCTTCACCCGCATCGGCGCCTCCGACGACCTCGCCGGCGGACGCTCGACCTTCATGGTGGAAATGACCGAGACCGCCAACATCCTCAACAACGCCGGCAACAACAGCCTGGTACTGATGGATGAAATCGGCCGCGGCACCAGCACCTACGACGGCCTGGCCCTGGCCTGGGCGGTCGCGCGCGAACTCAGCGCCATCGGCGCCTGGACCCTGTTCGCCACCCATTACTTTGAACTCACCGGCCTGCCCGAAGAACTGCCGGCCACCGCCAACGTACACCTCGATGCGGTGGAACATGGTGCACGCATCGTGTTCCTGCACACCGTCAAGGACGGCCCCGCCAGCCGCAGCTACGGCTTACAGGTCGCCGCACTGGCGGGCGTCCCGGAAAACGTGCTGCAACAGGGCCGCGCCATCCTGCAGAAACTGGAAGCCGGCCCGGTACACGCACCCTTGCAGGACAACAAACCCGAACCGCAGATCGACATGTTCGTGCGCCACGAAGACCACCCGCTGGTGGACGCTTTCCAGGGCATCAAGCCGGATGATGTGACCCCACGCCAGGCACTGGAACTGCTATACAAACTCAAGCAGCTGACAGAAGACACCGGACACTAGAAACACGCCCCCCGGAAAACCCGGTTTTTTGCGCCGTGCCGGGGTTACCTTTCCTGCGCCTTGCCCCCGCGCCTGAAGCCGGAAAGGTAACCCCGGCACGGCGCAAAAAGGCCTCTGACGGAGCGCCTGCCCCTGATACTTGTGCATCCCAGGTTAATGCCGGGCTTCACAGCACTCAGCACTAACC
>DRNU01000049.1 GCA_011374975.1 Gammaproteobacteria bacterium
CGGGTATCCGCGGTCACACACGGATTGGTGGCGCGGATGTTCTCGCAGAACCAGTTGTTGTTCATCTCGTTGACCTTGTCGATCAGGATGAAGCCCGGTTCGGCGAAGTCGTAGGTCGAGGCCATGATCATGTCCCACAGGCGCCGCGCGGGGATGGTCTTGTAGACCTTGCAGGCCACCAGGCCGGCGTCGTTGGTGACATAGCCCTGGTGGTGCGGCCATTCGCGCCACACCACCTGGTCGGGGTCGCGGAAATCCAGATCGTCGTCCTCCACCTCCTTCTCGCTGATGGGGAAGGCCAGTTTCCAGTCGGCGTCGCGGCTCACCGCCTGCATGAACTCCTGGGTGACCAGCAGCGACAGGTTGAACTGGCGCAGGCGGCCGTCCTCGCGCTTGGCGCGGATGAAGTCCATGACATCCGGGTGACCGACGTCGAAGGTCGCCATCTGGGCGCCGCGGCGGCCGCCGGCCGAGGACACGGTGAAGCACATCTTGTCGTAGATATCCATGAACGACAGCGGGCCGGAGGTGTAGGCACCGGCGCCCGAGACGTAGGCGCCGCGCGGGCGCAGGGTGGAGAACTCGTAGCCGATGCCACAGTTGTGAATTACCATCAGACCCTGATTACCGGCAAGGTAGTTGTTGTGTTTCTCGACGGTGAAATCGAAAAAGGTCTCCGGCAGATCAAGCTCGCGCTTCACAGCATCGACCGGGCGCAAGGTACGCACAAACGCGATTTGTTCAGCCAGGTGTGGAAAGCGCCGCTGCCAGCGGTCCAGCCAGATGCGGCTGACCACGCGGGCACGGTGATAACCGTGATAGAAGCCCAACGTCTGTCGCTCGCTATGAGAAAGTCCGTCCACCTCATCCTGTAATGCTGACCGCAGGGCCGAGGACATCACATAGCGGTCATACTGGCCTGCACGCGAGGCATGCCGGACGATACGACGCCGTTTGCCCGTGTCCGCCATATAGCCGGCAAGCCGTTGAAGGAAATCCGAATCGGAGATCTTGAGCTGCACGCCGCCGACATCGTGGATGACGTGACCTCGATACGCATGGCTGCGTGGTTTGCGCCGGGTGATCGCAGCGTACACACCGAACAGGCCCAGCAGTGACTTGAGCGCCTGCGCAAAAGCCGCACTTTGAGTTGCCAGGATCACACTGCCACGTTCGGTAGCGACGGTGCCGTCAGTATCAATCAAACCCGCCAGAAAAGGCAGAAAGTATTTTTCCGGTTGTTGCGCCACCCAGGATGGAACCGACAAGGTCCCGGATTTCTTGCCCGTCTGTCCATCGATGAGCGCGGCCGCCTTGCTGGCCTCGAAACTTGCCACCGCATAATCCCAGACCGGGGTACCATTGACTGTCTGTGCAGCAACAACTTTCGCTTTTGCGCCACAAAAAGCCTGGAAGAACGACGCGTAGCGTTCGACGACTTCACGCTCGGCTGCACGGATCTTGAATACTAAGCGCGCCCCTTTTGCTCTGGCGCGCGCCGCCCACGCCTGCCGGGTTGGCTTGTAGGAGAACGACTTCGCATAAGCACAGCCATCACCCAGGTGCGCCCCTGCAAACCAGGCTTCCAGCGCGCGGGACGGATCGGCCTCCCATGGCAACTGGTAGTGCACCAGCGCATCGTCTTCGCGCACCTCGTCGGCACGTACATAGCGTAAGCGATCGTCCCGGTTGACCAGTACCGGGTGTCTGATCGATGTCTTCAATGACACGCCGTTCGAGACTATTTCGATATTCTCACTGCGCGGCACACGGGTGGTCATGTGCCGCTCGATACGGCGCAGTTCGAAACGGCCGCTGTCGCGGTCATAGCTCAGTATGCGCTTGTGTTTTTCCGTCACCGCGCGGTCGGCGGTTACCAGCCCCTGTTCGGTATACACCAGGGTGCCCGGCGCCACGCATCCCGCCTTCAGCGTCAGGCCGGCTTCGTGCACGCGCTCGAGGATGTTGTCCATGGAGTCCTGGATGGTGCCGGAGACGGTGCAGTTGATGGTCGAGGTCGCCGGCTTGTGCTCCAGGGCACCGGCGTTGGAGGTGATGCGGCCGGCGGGAATGGCGCCGTGACGCAGCGCCCACAGGAACTGCTCGTACCAGTGCGCCTGTTTCTCCGGCGTGGCCTCCACCTCGGACAGCGCGCGCGCCACGCGCTGGTAGGTATCGTCGATGGTCATGTCGACCGGTTCACCGTCCTTGCGCTTCAACCGGTACTTCTTGTCCCAGATATCCATCGACGCGTCCTGCAGGGGAATATCGGAAACTCCGGTCGGAACAGACTTCAGCTGCACTGATTTCATTGCGACTCCTGACTCCTACGTTATGTTTTTACTGTGTTTGCCGGCGGACAGGGGATAATATCCGAGATATTGAGGCTTGTTTCCTGGCAACCACAAGATATTGTGTGAACGGTTGCTAAGATTAGGCGCCGTCCGGCACCCTGTCAAGCCTCCGCACAGCAAAATTTTGCAACAATTTTCCTTTGTTATTACATATACTTATGAAATTACTCCAGTGTTTTTCTGAACCCGGCAGACGCCTGTACCGGTAATTTCCCTTCGAGCAGCAATACACTATATATTGTGGTTCTTATATACCCTTGAAACCGCCGGATTCCGACCCCAAATGAAATGAACCAGTTCGTTTTTCGCCGGTCTCTATCGCCATTCAATCGTTGACTACCAGGGAGTTACCTCCATTGTCCAAGCCTGCGCACCGCTTCAGCCGCACCTGCCTTCTCCTTCTAGCGCTGTTTGTCCAGACCGCCCCGCTGCCCGCGGCACTGCCCGCCGCTGTCGACGGCCAGCCGCTGCCGACGCTGGCACCCATGCTGGCCAGGACCACACCGGCGGTGGTCAATATCGCCGCCATCGGACATGTGGAGGTCGCCCGGAACCCGCTGCTGATGGAACCCCTGTTCCAGCACTTTTTCAACCTGCCGAGCCAGCCGCGGCAGCGCCAGACCCAGAGCCTGGGCTCCGGTGTCATCGTCGATGCCGACAAAGGCTACATCCTGACCAACAACCACGTCGTGGAACAGGCCGACAAAATCAGTGTGACGCTGCGCGACGGGCGTCAGTTCAACGCCAGATTACTCGGGACCGACAAGGCCTCCGACATCGCCGTCATCCAGATCCCGGCCGAAAATCTCACGGCGCTGCCGCTGGCGGATTCCGACGTCCTGCGGGTGGGCGATTTCGTGGTCGCCATCGGCAACCCCTTCGGGCTGGGACAGACGGTAACCTCCGGGATCGTCAGCGCCCTCGGCCGCACCGACCTGGGCATCGAGGGCTATGAGGATTTCATCCAGACCGACGCCTCCATCAATCCCGGCAACTCCGGCGGCGCGCTGGTCAATCTGCGCGGCGAGCTGGTCGGCATCAACACCGCCATCCTGGCCCCCGGTGGCGGCAACGTCGGCATCGGTTTCGCCATCCCGATCAACATGGCCGCCAGCATCATGCAGCAGCTGGTCGAGCACGGCGAGGTCGAGCGCGGACAGCTTGGCATCACCGCCCAGGACCTGTCACCCGAACTGGCCAAAGCGTTCGGCATCGACCGCAACAGCGGCACCGTGATTTCGCGCATAGAACCCGGTTCACCGGCCGACCGCAGCGGCCTCAAGGTCGGTGACGTCATCCTGGAAATTGACGGTAAACCGGTTCGCAGCTCGGGGGAGGTGCGCAACCGTGTCGGCCTGCTGCGCGTCGGCACCAAAGTCAACATGACCTTGTGGCGGGATGGCCGCACCTTCAGGCAGTCGGTCGTCATCGAGCCCGTGCGACTGGAGCAGATCGCGGGTGAGAAATTACACTATCAGCTCGACGGCGCCACCTTCAGCAACCTGCCCGAGAACCTGCGCACCGGCAACGACCCCGGCGGCGTCCTGGTCAGCGCCGTGGAACCCGGCAGCGCCGCCTGGCGCGCCAGCCTGCGCAAGGGCGACATTATCCGTTCCGCCAACCGGGTCGCCCTCCGCGACCTGGACGACTTCAAGCGTGCCGTGAAGGGCCGGCGCAAACTGCTGATCAATGTGCAGCGCGGGGACGGGGCGATGTTCATCCTGTTGCAGTAGCCGCTACTGATTGATGATGACCAGCCCGGTGATAACCAGGATGGTACCCAGGGCGCGTGTCAGGGTGATCGACTGCTGCAGCGCACCCAGCACGCCATAGTGATCCAGCACCAGGGCAACAACGACCTGTCCGGCCACCGCCGCCACCAGCATATTGGCAACGCCGATTTTTGGAATCAGCAGGATGGTTGCCGTGATAAAAGCCGCGCCGAGCAGACCGCCAAGCCATAAACGGGACGGCAGCGTCGCCAGCTGCACAAGCGAAGGCAGGCCGGTACCGAACATCAGTGTGGCCAGGAACAGACCGAGCCATCCAACGGCGAAAGACAGCAGCGCCGCCTGCAGGGGGTGGGACAGCACCTTGCCCAGTTGTGAATTCACCACGCCTTGCAGGGCTACCAGCCCACCGGCCGACATGGCCAGCACGATAACCAGCAGCTTACTCACCGGCGTCCCCTCCCGCGGGCCGCTTCCGCAGGCCCGCATCGATCAGGGCAAGGCACAGCCTCGGTGAATCCTCCTGCAACGCCTGCGGATCCAACTGAAGCCTGCCGAGGCGTTCGGGTAACAACAGGCCACTGCCGTAGAGGGTCTCCAGGCGCCCCGCGCGGTCGATTGCCGACAGGACATACGCCGCCCGCATGAACGTCGCCCCGTATTTGTTGTACTGTCCCGGCGTGTGCTGCCCGGGTGGCCGCAGCAACGCGCCCGCAAGGATGTCCCAGATACGTGTATCCAGGCGCTCGGGGTCACCGTACTGGCAGGCAAGATGTACGAGGTAGGTGCAGCGCAGGTAGTCGTCCATCTGCAGACCGTCGGTACCGGCGAGATACGCATCGGCACATGTTTCGATCAGCTGCCCACGGTCGGGGAAACAGTCGTCCAGGCGGCCCAGGCCCTCCAGGGCCGATACCAGGAACAGCACCTGGGAAGCGCGCGAACGCGGTGTCAGCTGCCCGAACAGGGCGACGGCGGCGTCGACCCAGTTACGTCCGTAGTCCGTATAGCGCTGCAGGCCCAGGGCAGGCAGTGCGCCCAGCGTGAGTGACAGCGGAAACAACAGATAGTCCTGGCCGCTGTGCACACCGTCGCCGCTGCGGTCGGGCAACTGCCTCAGCTGCTGCTCGAAGCCGTCAAACAACTCGCCGAGCCGCCGCTCGATGTCCCGCCCCACCTGCCGGGCATACCCGGAAAGGCCGATCACCGCAAGCAGAATGGCCAGGGCCCTGTCACCGAGGAAACGGTTGTCGATCCGGCCGGCGAGTTGCAGCACACGCTGGAAGTACGACGTCTGCCCGCGCGTGCCTTCCAGCAGCCGTTCCGTCCAACCCGCCCGCGCGACCGCCATGAACAGGCGCGAAAGAAGCTGCAGCTTCAGATAGCGGGCGCGATCGTCGTTCTCCGGCAAGCGGCCAGCCACTCGCAGCGCCAGGTCAAGGTGTCGCCGGGCCGTATGCCGGTAACCGCCCAGCCTGTCCAGCCGGGCCAGACAGTCGACAAACAACGCACTCATGGCGATATAGTGCAGTGGGTTCCCTTGCAGGCGAAACAATCCGACATCGACCGCGGCACGGCTGTCGGCCGCGTCCGGCGCACTCGCATCCAGGCCGCGGCAGCCGGTCACCAGCAACAACAGTTTATAGGTGAAGGTGTGAAACGGCGTGTCCGCGACGGTACACAGGGCCCGTGCGGCTCTGAGCAATCGTTCCGCCCTGTCGCTGTCATGAGCCGCTGCGCCGTAACCAAGCCCGATCCCATGCATATACCAGTGCCAGGGTGTGCGGAAACAGCTTGCCTCGCTTGCCCCGTCTACACCCTCCGCCGACTGCATCACCGTGTTTCCGCCATACCTCACCATGACGAGTACTCCTCATCCGCGGTACGACCGTACATCGCCACGGTATCGATGTCAGCCGTTGCATTGCCCAGATCGCAATACGTCTGCACGGCATCCGGTATGCTGTTGATGTTGACGTGGACGCCGTGGAACTCCACCACCTTGCCTTTCAGCATATCCAGCGCCAGGTTCAGCCAGATGATGCCCTCGGCGTAGATTGCCAGCGGGCGTTGCTGGCGCCGGGGCGTATCGATCAGTGTACCATCCGGCTCCTTGTGGAAATGAAACGGTGGCATCGCCATGAAATGTGTGCCCATGAGAAACACGAAACGAACCAACCAATGTGGATCGATGTGGTGGATGTCAGCATTGATGGTATTGAGCCGCCACGCGTGTGTCATTGACTGGGCAAAATACTCCCCGATCCCGTCATAGGACTTCGAGTACGGATTGTTCTCGTGAAAGCTGCGGTGCAGATCCGGCACGCCGTCCCGGATGACCAGGGACAGATCGAAGTGTTCACCGTGAATCATGTCATAGTTACCCAGACTGTTGTGCCAGGGTTTGTTGTCGTACATCGGGTCATCGACGCAGGTATCGTCGCCATCAATGTGAAAACCGATGGCCCTAGGATCGAGGAAACGGATTTCGAGTTCATCAGCGGTGAACGGAATGTCGTCAAACGACAGGTCGTCACGCGCCATGGCATCCAGCAACGGGCGTATGTTCCCGATCTTTATGTTTTCGGTATTGGTGTCACCCATGACCAGCGAGTGGTAGCGCGGTTCCAGAATCTCATGGTAAACACGGTTGGCCCGGAATTCGCGCAAAAGGACCTTGAGATTACGATAGATCCGGTTATTGATAATGATCGAATCCGACTCCAGCAGGTCGCTGGAGAAAGTTTCCGGCGCGGTGCGCCTGGCCAGTGCCATGCGCTGCTCTATCTTGTTGAAATATGAAGACTCCAGCGTCGGCCGCAACGGGATACGGCACCGCCGGCAGTGAACTTTCTCCCGCAACAGGCGGAAGATGACACAGTACAGCATTGCCACCACGATAGGCCGAGGCTGGTATTGCAGCACGAAACGCCCAATCTCGATACCGGGAACAAAGCTCATGTCGTAGATATATTCATGGAAGACCTGTTTCTCCTTACCCTCACCACGGCTGATGGACTGTTCGGTGACATTCAGTACACGCGGAAAGTACGACTTCACCGATTCCGGCAGACTCCTGAGATACTCAGTCTGGCGGCGCGCCTTGCGGCAAGGGTGCAACATTACGTCGCGCCCTTCCCGGCGCCATTTCGCTGTCAGCAGGGCCTCGCTCAATACCTTGCGCACAAACCTGGTGCCTGCCGCGTCTTCTAGGAACAGCGTCAGCGATTCACTGCCACCGAAACCGAAACCGGTGACCCGCTCGCCGGCATTCACGTAGGCATGGACGCCGCCGTCAAGTACCCGGGCGTGCTGCAGAATATCGGATTGCAGACTGTATGACTGCGGCGCTTCGGTCACACCCTGTGGCGCTGGAGCAGCAGTTTGACCGCCGCACCCGGGTGCACCATTCTTGAACTCGCCGGTGACCGGCCGATAGATTTCCTTGTCGTTCATAACGTCCCTCGCTGTCTTGTCACACGAAAACAACCCGAATTGTCGCCAGCTGACGACGCGACAAACGGGCCGGAATGTAATAACGTCTGCGCCTGGAAACAGGCTCCGCCAAAAGCCGCCCAGCGGCCTGGCGCACAGGTATCAGGGAAGACCCATCATGCATGTCTGCGACTCCGTCCCTTCCCTTTTACCCTGCTATGTGCGCCCTGCACGCTCCGGTCCGGCGAGAGCACTATAAAATAGGGATATCATCGGTAAAACAATTACCGGTGCACGACTGTTATGCAGGGTGGGTACTAATGGATCTTTCGACATTGCAGATTTTTATCGACGTGGTTCGCCGCGGCAGTTTCGCTGCTGTTGCACGCGAAATGGATGTCGCGGCGTCCTCTATATCGCGCTCGGTCAATTCGCTGGAGAAGGAGCTGGGCATACGTCTGTTTCAGCGCAGCACACGCCGCATGAAACTTACGGAAGCCGGCATGGTGTACTATTCACGGGTCGAACCGCTCGTCGATGAAATACTACGGGCGCAAACCATGGCCGTGGACATCGGTGAGCACCCCAAGGGCCGGTTGCGCATCACGGCACCGGTCACTTTCGGGCAGATTAGCCTCATTCCCCTGTTGCCAGAGTTCTCCGAGGCCTACCCCGATCTGTCTCTGGAAATCATCATGACGGATTCCGTGGTGGACCTGCTGACCGAGTGTATCGACGTTGCGATCCGGCTGGGCCCGCTCGAGGACTCGACTTTCATAGCCAGCCGCCTGTGCAAAATGGATTTCGCCATCTGCGCCAGCCCGGACTACCTTGCCCGGCATGCCCCCCTGCAGACACCGCCCGACATACGTCAGCACAACTGCCTGCTGTTCCCGATTGCCGGGTATCGGTCCCGCTGGCTGTTCCGCAACCCCAAGGGGCGCATCACCGAAGTTCCGGTCAATGGCCGGTGTTCCATTTCCAATGCCAATTCGCTGATGCAGTGCGCACTCCGCAACATGGGGCTCGCGCTGTTGCCGAGATGGGTGGTGCGCAACGAAATCGAGAGCGGGGCGCTGATCGATATTTTTCCTGACTATGACGTGACGGCTACCGAGTTCGACACGGCAGCCTGGCTGCTGTACCCCTCGCGGGAGTACCTGCCGCTGAAGGTCCGGGCATTTGTCGACTTCCTGAAACAACGGTTCAGCGAAAGCCCGCCATGAGCCGGGCGGACACAGGCAGTGTCCACCGCGCCCTAGAGAAACAGCTGGGCGACCCCTGATATGTTATCGCCAGCGTAGCCCTTTTCGGCAGCGCGCCGGAAAAGATCGTGCACCGTCTCACCCACCGGCGTACCGGCAGACAAATCGCGCGCGGTCTCGAGCAGGTAACGGAAATCCTTTTCCACCAGTTCGACCGGAAACATGGGCTGAAAACTGCGCTGTCCGATCTGGTCCGCGACCGCCTTCAGTGCCGGACTGGTCACCGGCAGATCGCCGAAGATTTCGATGGCGCGCGCCAGCTCGACGTCCGAGTGTTCGATCATACCAAGCACTTCTCCGAGCGCGGCCACCTGGATGCCGAACCAGGCATTAACCGCCAGCTTCATCAGCATCCCGTTGCCAACCGCTCCAAGGTGGTGCACAACTGCGGCCATCGGCTCGAGTACCGGCCGCAGTTCGTCCACGTCGCACGCCTCACCGCCCGCCAGGTAGATCAGTGCGCCGGCCTCTGCCTGCGGCCTGGAGCCCACCACCGGCGCGTCGACGAAGCGGACGCCGCGCTGGCCGAGTTCGGCGGCCAGTTGCCGGGCCCACCCCGCTGTCAGGGTGCTGGATTCCACCGCCAGGGCACCATCGCGCATACCTTCGATCGCCCCCGTCTCGCTGTCCAGCCAGACCGCCCTGGAAGCCGGGTCGTCCGCCACCATACTGATGACGACGTCAGCCTCGCACACGGCCTCCCGTGGAGAGTCGGCCGGCTGTGCGCCCTGTTCGAGCAGCGGCCGGCTGCGCGCGGCGGTGCGATTGTAGACGGTCAGGCCGAACCCGTCTTCCAGCAGACGGGTCGCCATGCGGCTGCCCATAGCGCCGGTACCAAGCATTGCAATTCTGGTCATTGGATCAGTCTCCTTATAACGGCCGCCGTCACGCCGACGCCTCGACCTGGCCCGCGCCGGGGCCGGGCGGCAGGCGGAACAGCCTGGTGGCATTCTGTGAATAGATCTTGGTCCGGTCCTCGCGGCTGAGCGGTGCCTCATCCATGGCCCGCACGGCTTCCCGCGACGATTCGTACGGGTAGTCGATAGCGAACATGATACGGTCGGGCCCCATTACCTCGCGGGCCAGCATCAGGGCTGGCGGCCAGGGCATGCCGCTGGTGGTAATCAGAAAATTATCGCGGATGTAGTCCCCGGGTTTCTTGCGCAGGCGCTTTACCCGGCCCGTCCGGTCCGCCCTGGCAAACAGGTCGAAGCGGCTATCCAGGCGATGCAGCCAGAAGGGCAGTCCCTCACCCATGTGTCCAAGGATGATCCGGGTGCCGGGGCAGGCATCCAGCAAGCCGCTCAGTATCAGGCGCACCGCGTGCAGGCCGGTTTCCGCCGCGAACCCCCAGCCTGGACCCGCCAGACCGTAGTCCAGGTAGGGCTCAGCCATCTGTGGCGAAGGTGTGTTCGGATGCAGGTAAACGGGAACCCCCAGCGCTTCAGCGGCCTCGAAGATCGGCCAGTAGTCGCGGTCATCGAGGTACTTGCCGCGTGTATGCGAATTGATCAGCACGCCGCGCAGGCCGAGGACCGTCACCGCACGCTCGATCTCGCGCGCCGCCTGCGCCGGGGCCTGCGGCGCCACCGCCGCCAGGCCGGCAAAGCGGTCGGGGTATTCAGCAACGATTGCAGCCAGCCGGGTGTTGATTTCACTGGCCGTGGCGGCGCCTTTTTTCGGTGGGTACAACTGCACTCCCGGCGCGGTCAGCGACAGCACCTGCATGTCGACACCCCAGCGGTCCATGACCCGGATCCTTCCCCTGCCGACGTCATTCAGACGCTCCCGCAGATTCCGCGCGCCTGGGCTGGTAAGCAGCCCGCTGTACAGAGAAAAGAATGCCGGATCTTCGTCCTTTGCCCTGGCCAGGAACTGCCGCCAGTCCTCGAGCAGTTCGGGCGTGGCGAAGGCTTCCTCGACGGCGATGCGACGGTAACCCGGCGCCGCATCGGGTAACCGGCCGGCAGCGGCCGGTATTCGTGCCGAAAGAGACAGCGAGGCCGCCACGCCGATAAACTTCCGTCGCGTCCAGCTCACGCCTGCACCGTGCCTGCCACCACCGGGTCCCGGCTCTCGAAGTGGCGTTTTAGCGCGTCGAAACCATCCTGGAAGATAGTACCGATCCTGAGCCGCGTGGCCATCTCATCGTCCGGCGCACAGGAAAACTCGGCGCGCCAGTCGATGTAGGTGCGGTTGCCGTCGGTCACGGGCCGCAGCTGCAGGCTCGCCACGTAGTCTCGCACCGGCAACGGGCCGTCCAGAAGGGAATAGCTGCAGATTCTACTGATGTCACAGAGTGTCATCAGGCGCTCGCGCACCGACTCCCCCGTGACCAGGACAAAGTGCCTGACACAGCCGACTCTGTCGCCCGGGTGTCCCGCCTCGATCGTGCTTTCGCTGACTACCGGATGCCACTGCGGCAGGGCATTGAAATCCCGCACCAGCGCCCAGACCTCGTCGACCGGGGCATCGATGACCGAACTGGTAAACACAGTATGCTTCATTACGACCTCCCTTTGTTGTCTGGTTTCCGTCGGCCCCTCAGGACATCAGCAGTACCGGCTTGATCGCCCGACCAACGTTGAAATCTTCCACCGCCTGGTTGATGTCCTCGAAGGCATAGGTCCGAATCAGTCGCTCATAGGGAAAGCGCCCGGCACGGTTGAGTTCAAGCAACCTGGGCAAAAAGGTATTGGGGACGGACGAACCCTGGATGATGCCGCGCAGGCAGGCCGCCCGCTTGAACACCTCAGTGGGTGAGAAAGGATATTTCTCGCCGAAATGCGGTGCGATCACGATACCGCACTGGCCACCCGTCTTCAGGCTGGCGATGGCGTCTTCCAGCGCCTGTTCATTGCCCGAGGTCTCGTAGGTATAGTCCGCACCCTGTGGGAGGATCTCGCTTATCTGTTCGGCAACAGGTCCGTTGCGAGCGTCGAGCACATGGGTGGCGCCAAGCTCCAGCGCCAGTTCCAGGCGCTCGGGGATAATGTCAACCACGACCAGTGGCGCCGCACCGACCAGTCGCGCCGCCATCACCGCACTCAGCCCAACGCCACCCGCACCAAAGACGACAAGGCTGTCCCTGGCACCGACACGGAAAGTGTTCAGGATCGAGCCGGCACCGGTCTGAACGCCGCAGGGCAGGGCGGCAAGCCGTTCCGCCGCACAGTCGTCGCGCACCGGCACGACGTCCCTCTCCGGTGTAATGGAATGCGTGGCAAAGGAGGACTGCTGGAAGAACGCACCCGACAACTGGCTGCCGTTATGTTTCATTGTGCCGGAACCGTCCAGCCGGGTGCCGCCGAAACCCAGTGGCATGTGCTCACTGCAATAATAGGGTTTGCCTTCCATGCACTGCGGACAGGCGCCACACCAGGGGTAGGAAACGATAACCCGGTCACCGGGCCGCACGCGCTGCACACTGCGCCCCACCGCCTCGACGACGCCCGCGCCCTCGTGCCCCATCACCGCGGGAAGCGTCATCATCCGCTGCGCCACCAGGTCCGTATGGCAGATTCCGCTGGCCTGGTTCCGTACCAGGACTTCATCGGGCCGGAGATCATCCAGCTCGACCTGTTGCAATGTAAAGGTGCCCTGGGGCTCATGAACAACCGCGGCAGTAGCTGTAGTAACCAAGGTTTTCCCTCTCTGTCAGTCTAGGTGGTGATCCGGCCGACGGGCAGACGCCTGACCCGTTTTCCCGTGATAGTAAACAGAGCGTTACAGACAGCCGGCGCGATCGGCGGTGTCGCCACCTCACCGACGCCGCCGAGTTCCGCTCCGCTTTCGACAATGTGCACCTCGACCTCCGGCATATCACTCATTCTGAGCACCGGGTAGTCGTGAAAATTACTCTGCCGTACCCGCCCCACCTCGAGAGTGATCTCACCATACAGCGCCGCCGACAGGCCGAAGGCAATACCGGACTCCATCTGGGCGACGACAGTATCAGGGTTGATCACCGCGCCGCAGTCGATGACGCAAACGACCCGGTGGACACGCGGCCGGCCATCCGCCAGCAGCGAGACCTCGGCGACCTGGGCGACGATACTGCGGAACGATTTGTGAATGGCGATTCCCCGGCCGATACCTGCCGGCAGAGGCGTGCCCCAGCCGGCCTTCTCCGCCGCCAGCGACAGGACGGCACGGTGCCGCGGCCGATCGCGTAACAGTTCGAGGCGCAGCGCTACCGGGTCATGCCCGCCGGCGTGCGCTATCTCGTCGATGAACGACTCCACCACGAACGCGGTAAAACTGTGACCGACACTGCGCCACCACAGAACTGGTACGCCGTTGTCCGTCCGGTGGTGGTCTACCCGCTGGTGTGGAATGGCGTAGGGATGATCAACGGCGCCTTCAACCGACAGATGATCGATGCCGTTGTGAAACAACGCTTTCTCAAAGGGCGTGCCCTTGCCGATCGACTCACCAATGAGGCGGTGTTGCCAGGCCTGCGGCATGCCCTGTTTGTCCAGCCCCGCCTCAATACGACTGTAGTGCATCGGGCGGTAATAACCGCCGCGCATGTCGTCCTCACGCGTCCAGACCACTTTGACCGGCGTTTCCAGGATACGGGCCAGTTCCACAGCTTCCCTGACGAAATCCGCGTGGGGGTTCGCCCGCCGGCCAAAACTGCCCCCCAGGAACTGGGTGTGAATATGAATCGCGTCGACCGGCAGGCCGGTGACTTCCGCGGCGGCGTCCTGGTCGCTGGTCTGCAACTGGCTCCCGGTCCAGATATCACAACGGTCCTTCTGCACGTGAGCAACGCAGTTAAGTGGCTCCATGGCCGCGTGTGCCAGGTAGGGCAGCTCGTACACGGCGCCAAGCCGGGTGTGTGCCGCCTGCATCGCCTGCTCCGGTGTGCCCCCCTCGTGGGCGACGCGCCCCGGCGTCTCGGCCAATGCCGCATACGCCTGGCGCAGGGCGTCACTGGAAACAGGCGCCGGCGCCGGACGCCAGTGCACTTCGAGCGCCTCGCGGCCTAGCCTGGCGGCCTGGAAACTGTCAGCCACCACGGCGATGCCGCTGCTCACGGAAACCACCCTCCGGACACCCTCGACAGCGTAGGCTCCACGGGTCTCGACCTGCTGCGCCCGGGCGCCGAACGCCGGCGGTCGGGCAATGAGCGCGGTGCACATGCCGGGGAGTACGACGTCCAGCCCGTAGCAGGCCCTGCCGTCGACCTTCTCCGGTGTATCCAGCCGCTTCACGGAACGACCGATAAGCCGGTAGTCCTCCGCCGCCTTGAGCGGGATCTCGTCGGGAGGTTCGAGGGTTGCGGCATGGGCGCACAGTTGTCCGAAGGACAGACGCCGCCCGTCCTGATGGTGAACGACGTGGCCACGCTCGGCGCGGCAGGCGGTAACATCGACATCCCAGATGTCCGCCGCCGCGGCGACCAGCAGGTACCGCGCCAGCGCGCCCGCCTCGCGCAGCTGATCCCAGGTGGAATTGATACTGCTGCTGGCGCCGGTGCCCTGAAATGGACCCCACCGCGTATGGTAGTAGGCCGGCGCGGCTGGTGCGACCTCGACCCTGACCTTCTCCCAGTCCGCCTCCATCTCATCGGCGACAATCATTGGCAGTGAGGTATAGACGCCCTGCCCCATCTCCGATTTGTGCACGATGATCGTCACACTGTCGTCAGGCGCAACACGAACGAACGCGTTGGGCCTGAAATCGGCGCATCCGTCTACCCGCGCCACGACGTTACGGCCACTGTCGGGCAGGCGCAGGGCGATAACCAGGCCGGTACTGCCGAGCACACCGGCCACGGCCACCTGCCTGAGAAAGGCGCGCCGGCTGTGATCGTGCCGCCTCATTGCGTCCGCTCGCTCCTGCCGGCAACCTTGCGGATCGCCGCATGTATCCGCCGGTAGGTGCCACAACGGCAGATGTTGCCATCCATCGCCGCGCGGATTTCGTCGTCGTCCGGTGATGGGTTGGCAGCCAGCAGCGCCGCTGCCGTCATGAGTTGGCCGGACTGGCAGTAACCACACTGCGGCACTTCGAGGTCGATCCAGGCCTGCTGCAAGGGATGCAGCTTATCCCCGGCCAGCCCCTCGATCGTCACGATCGCCTTGCCCTCCGCGGCCGAAACCGGGGTGACGCAGGAACGCACGGCTTCCCCGTCGAGATGCAGGGTGCAGGCACCGCACTGTGCGATGCCGCATCCGTAGCGCGTCCCGGTCAGCCCGAGCGTCTCCCGCATCACCCACAACAACGGCGTAGCGGGGTCGACATCGACGCTGTGCCTGCGCCCGTTCACGAGCAGGCTGACCGCACGTTTCGAATACCCTATCGACACGCTGCCGCCCCCGCTAGTGATCCTGCTCAATGTCGAGCAGGTCACTTTCGTCGACGATGTCTTCCGGCTGATTACCCGCGAAACGGCTGTCCTTGATCTCACCCCGGGTCGCCGTTGCAAACAGGCCACCGGCACGCCCGGCCGTCGCACGGTTGGCTACGAAGCGGCTGTCCTCGATCTCGACCAGGCCAGGGTTTGCCTCGCGCCCCGACAGGCTGACCGCGCCACCCTCGGCGGCACGGTTGTGACGCAGGCGGACCTCATCCATGACCAGGATAGAGCCGTTCCAGTTGACAATGGCACCACCCTGGCCGGCGGAACGGTTATGCCTGAACCGACTGTGCCGCACCCGCGCCGAGGAGCCCGTTGCGGAATCCCGGTGCTCGTTGCCAAAGACATCGACGATGGTACCGCCGATGCGGTTTCCCCCGTTGGCGATGGCGCCCCCGTGCCCCTCGCCTACGATGTGGTTGTCGACAAACTCGCTGTCCTCAACCACGAGCGTACTCTCGTAGGTCGCCGGCGCCGGCGGCGTCAGTGTACTGTAGAAGGCGATGGGTGAAGTCGCGTTATGAATGGCGCCACCATCACTGTTGGTGGCGTAGTTGCCGATGAAACGACTACCCCGAACCACCAGGTTGCCCCACTGGTCGTTACTGATCGCGCCGCCGCCAAAGGTCTGTTCTTCGATGGTAGACACGCCGGGGAAATTTTCCGCCTGCAGAGTTTCCAGCAACCCCAGTGTGCGATTGTTCCTGAATACACTGTTCTCGACAGTGACTCGGCCCGGCACAGGCTCGAGTCCCTGTATACGATCGAACAACCCGGCAAAGTTCAGGCTCCAGATGGCGCCGCCGCGCTGGCGCCCGATGTTGTCCTGGAAGACACTGTTCTCGACAAATGCGTCCAGCGTCATCAGCACCAGCGCCCCACCGTAACCGGCCTGGTTACCGGAAAACACCGACTCACTGATGCGGGCAATATGCATCGGGCGCAGAAACTTCCCGTCGTCGCCCTTCTCCCGGTCGCCCTGGCGCATGCCGATCATCAGGAATACCCCCGCGCCCCGCCCGTAGGTAAGCCCAATCTCGTTCGGGGCGCCCTCCGTCAGCGGCACGGCGTCACCACCGTTGTCGTTGAAACGGCAGCGGGTAATAACAGTCTCGCTTCCCGGTGCCGCGAGCACGAAGCCAACGCCACCGATGGCAGCGCGGTTACCGGTAAACTCGGAGTCGGCTATCAGCGTACGGTGCCCCTGATCGCCACCGGGCGCGGCCTGGTATTCATTCTGGATAGTGATCGCTCCGCCGGTGCTGGTGATAAAATCATCGGTAAAGCTCGGTAACACAGCGCGGGTGACGAAGCCGATTGCGCGGTTGTCTGTAAAACGGCTGCCCGTAATCTCGACGTCGGTACGCCGGGTGGCGATGGCACCACCGTCGTCGCCGGCCAGGTTGTTGTCGAACAGGCTATCGGACACGGCGAGCAGGCGTGCGTCGTGAATGGCTATCGCACCGCCATCGGTATCCGCCTCGTCCAGATCGTTGTGCGGCACATCGCTGCCACGTGACACGACGCTGTCGCGGAAACGGCTGCCATCGATGTACAGAGCCCCGCCCTCGAAGTAGACGGCGCCACCGAATTTCCGCGCCGTGTTGCCCTGGAAGGTAACATTACACAGGCGCACCTCGGAATCGTAGGCCAGCAGACCGCCGCCGCGCACCTCGTTGCTCACACCACTCTGATCGGCATCGAGGCGCCCGTCCGCCGCACCGCCGGTCACCGTAAGGCCGTCGAGCACGACACCGTCGACGCTCTCGGCATAGAGCACGTGATAGGAATCCGGCGCGCCGCCCAGGATAACCGGGTAGCGCGACGGATCGCGCGCGTCGCGATGGTTTTCGTTTCCGGAAAAGCCGCCCAGCAGTGCCACCCCCGGGGGTAGCAGGTAAGCGCCGGAGGAATCATCGGGTCGGTAATCGCCGGTGGCAATCCAGATTTCATCGTCCCCCGGTGTACGTTGCGCTGCATCCAGCGCATCCTGCAGGCTGGCAAACGCTCCACCCCATGACGCGCCGTCTCCCGGCGTGCTCGCCGAGGTGTCGACATAGATGACCGATGCCGCCTCCGGGAGGGCGCAGGGATTAGCGGTCGCCTGCGCCAGGCAGGGCGCGAGCGCTGGAATGACAAGAGCCACCTTGCTCAGGCAAGGTATGAAACGCCTGTTAAACATAGCTTCCTCCAGGTACCAGGTACTGGTTGTGGCGACAACCGACCACCGGGACGTGCGCCCGTGCGGACTGTTGTCATGGTTGTTGATGCGCTTGACTACGGCGGCACGACAAAACTGCCGTGCCGCCTGTGGATGCTGCTAGCGAACGGGTTCCACGTTGAAAGGGAAGGCCATCTGGGTAGTGGCTGCGGTGATGCCCGGGAACCCCTGCAGGTACAGGTCCACTGCGCCACCGAACAGGTTGCCATCCGCGTGGTAGGCAATGTCGACGAGTCGCAGCGTATCCTCACCGGTGGGACAGAAGCCGAGTGTTCGTGAGAAACGGGCCTTGCCGTGCTTGCCCGCCACGAAGGCGTTGGGGACACCACCGAGCGGCACGGCGAGGAGCTGGTCATCCCGGCCGTCGTCGTCCGTATCACGAGTAAAGATGCCCCACGCTGTGTAAATGCCGTTTTCGATCAGGCCCTCGAAAGAAAAACTGACCTTTGCCGTTCCATCGGCCAGGCAGACCACCCGCACCCGCCCTTCGGCATCCAGCCAGGCGTTCAATGTTATCGGGGCATTCGGAAGCGACCTTGACGGCTGGTGGGGTGCCGCATCCAGCGTCGACGGTACCGCAGCCCGTTCCGCGGTAAATTCGTTGACGATAACGGGCATGTCTTTCAGCGGCACATTGATGAAACTCGGGTCAATGCCGTCGGCAAACGGACCGAGCAACGCTGCAAAATTCGGGTCCAGTCCCGAGGCGACCAGCGTATCGCCCGGCGTCGTCGGTGTTAGCGGTGCGGGTGAAGTACCGTCAGGATTGTAACCGAAGACGAAGGCGAAGGACGCCGTACCGAATCCCGGACCAAGGTCCCACAACGCCTCGCCAAGGCGCTGGTTGAAGCCCGTCACGGCTTCTCCCTGGATAGTGACAGCCTCGCGGCGCCCGTTATGCGCGTCGTCCTCAGCCGCGAAAAGCGGCGCATTGAGTGTCGCGGCGCCTAGTGCGCTCGTACAAAGTAATACCAGGACACCGTTGTGAAATGTCTTCATTGTCATTGCTCCCTTTAACTCTTGGTTTTCCATTTCCTGCGAACGACCGCTCCAGCATGTCCCGACGCGTGCGTCCTGCTTTGCCGGCGCACGCTGGGCCCATACACAGGACCGGCTGCGTGGAGGGCATGATAGGGAGCAGGCACGTCACAAAAAACAACACCTCTTGCAGTAATCTTTTGCGCATTACGCACCAACGGGAAAACACGCGCTGACTGAAAAAAGGCCCACTGGCGATGTGGGCCAACAGGGAGACAATCGTTGCCCACACCTGTCGTCAGGCGGAGACGGGGGCTTCCGCAAACAGGGCGTCGATATCATTGCGCGCAGCTTCGCGGCTGCGTGCCAGCGCGGCCTCGTCGACGGTCGTTCCTTCGATGGAAAAGAAACAGATATTCTCGAAACCAAGAAAGCTCAACAGGGCCTTGATGTAGGGTTCGAGAAAGTTGAAGGCATCGAGATTGCCATTGGAGAACACGGCACCGGACGCCGTCACGATATAGGCGCGCTTGCCCTTGACCAGGCCGAACAGGCCTTTCTCCTCGTCAAAGCCGAAGGTGTAACCGATGCGCACGACCTGGTCGATGTAGGCCTTCAACGCGGATGGCACGGAAAAGTTGTACATCGGCGTACTGATCAGGATCTCATCGGCGGACATCAGCTCTTCGATCAGGCGGTCCGAAAGCCGGGTGGCGTCCCTCAACCGGTCATCGTGCTGTTCGCGGGGCGTATAGAAGCCGTCGATCGTCGCCTCCTCGATGTGCGGGATCGTATCCCTGGCGAGATTGCGGACCATGATTTCGCCATCGGGATTGGCCTCGAGCCATTTGCTCTGGAAGTAGTCTGCGGTTTCCTGCGAGTGGGATCCCTGTGAGCGGGCGCTTGCGTTGATACGTAACAATCTTGCCATTGCGGTTTCTCCACGTTAAACGGACTGGGAGAGAAACCATAATTAGTGCACATTAAAGGCGAAATAACTCACGGCGCAATTAATTTGTGCGTTTAATGCATTAATTAGCGGAAGACACCCGATGCGCCTGCAGGGCCTACAACGCATTCCGGCTCCTCATAGATAGCTCGTAGTGACACGGGGCGTCGACGCCGACTGAATAATCGGTGTAACCGAAAAGGTCGCTGGGCCTTGTTCACTAAACATCCATTTCCTGCATTTCCCAGAAAATGATAGTGATTTCATGACTGGAAGCGGTCAAGTATTGCCAGACCATCGATTACGAGAGGAACGGCAGTATTGCATTGAATGACAATATGTATTACATTTCGCATTATTTATTGACTTACACATCGCCGGACAACGCATGAGCACATTGAGCCTGAGAATTCCTGACGACCTCGACAGGCAACTGGAGGAGGAAGCGTCACGTGAACACAAGTCCCGTTCGGAACTGGTGCGGGAAGCGGTGGCGGACTACCTGGCGCGCAAGGAAAAGGAACGCTTCCTGAACGACTTCGTGGCCGAGGCGCGGGCCGGTTACGGCAACGACGCCATCCGCCAGGATGCACAGGCTGTGGCCGATGATTTCCTGCCGGCTGAAAACGAGGCACTCGATCCTTCAGCGGACGGAAAATGGTGGAAATAGTCCGTCGTGGAGAAGTCTGGGTCGCCAACCTGAATCCGTCGCGCGGCCAGGAAGTAAGCAAGATCCGGCCCGTGCTGGTCATGCAGAACGATGAACTCACGGCGGCCGGCACGCCCATGGTCGTCATCCTGCCGCTGACGACCCGCGTCTATCAGAAATTCAGCAAATGGCGCATTACCATCCCGGCACGCGATCGCCTGCTCAAGGATTGCCAGGTGATCATCGACCAGCCCCGCTCACTCGATCGAACACGCTTTGGTGAAGGCCCACTGACACGGCTCACCGACGCTGAAATGGCCGCGGTCGAACGTAGCCTGAGCGCCGTCTTCGGCTTGTGGTAAGCCGCACGGCCAACCGTCAGGTGGTCAGCCGCCGGTAGATATCCGACACTTTCAACGGCAGTTTGCGCACCTCGTCGATGACCGCATAGTTCACCGCGCCATACATGTGCGGCAGATAGTCACGCGCCTCGGTGTCGATGGTGATGCAGAAAGGATGGATGCCGGCGCGCTTGGCCTCGATGAGCGCCATGCGGGTGTCCTCGATGCCGTAGGCGCCGCGGTAGGTGTCGTAGTCGTCGGGCTTGCCGTCCGACAGGGTGATGAGCAGCTTGGTGCGCGCCTCCACCTCGCCCAGCA
>DRNU01000050.1 GCA_011374975.1 Gammaproteobacteria bacterium
CCAATGGCTGGATGATGGCCGCTACGAACTGCGCCTGCCTTACCACCGCCACGAAGAACTCCTGGGCGACATCCTTAAATACGGCGCCGAAGTGGAAGTGACCGCCCCCGCCGTCCTGCGCGCGGCCGTGCGCCGCGAACTGAAGAAAATGTCCGAAATCTACAAATAATCTCCTCGCGGTATCTCCAACTGATACGCACCCCCGCTATCCTGTTCATCCCGGCCGAACCGGACAGGAATAGCCATCATGGAAAAACACCCCTGGAAGCGCATGCGCAACACCGCCCTCCCCCGCGCTGCCCGACCGCGTGGACCGGCAAGGAAGACACGCCCTTGAATATCGAAGCAATCGTTTGAATTCTGTTATCTTGGGATTCTATGTTTTATAAGCAGGGAGCGAGATGAGCGACGAGATATTTCTCTACTGGGGTAAGGCGCGTCCACCGGAAGACAGCGAACATTTACCTTATCACCTGCTGGTCTGGCACTCACTCGATGTCGCGGCGGTAGCGCGCTGCTGGTTGGACATGAGCTCGCTGCTGCGGAAGCGTTTTACTTCCATGAGCGGGCTTGCCGAACAGCAGGTGATCGCCTGGGTTTTGTTTTTCGTCGCGCTTCACGACCTCGGCAAATTCGATATCCGATTTCAGCTGAAAGCGGAACGCGTATGGCGTCATCTCTGGACAAATCGAGATGTAACCCGACCGGAGACCATAATAACCCATCACTACTGGCATGGAGAATACGCGACTTACTGGTTGTTCGAGGATTTGGCGGAACGCTTCGATTGGAAAGCGGGGGACGATTTTTGGGAAGTGGTCACGGGCGAAGAAAGGTGGACTTCCTGGCAGCCGTGGATTCGCGCGGTGGCGGGACATCACGGCATCGAACCATCCGAGGCAAATCAACCTGCCGGCGATCCTCCATTGGTTTCCCCCGATATTCAGGCCCATGACCGAAACGCGCGGCTGATGTTTGTCGATGCAATGGAAACCCTGTTTCTTGAGCCTGCGGGATTGTCACTGGACGATACCCCCCCGCCAGTGGACCTCGAATTTCTAGCCGGGTTTTGCTCGGTCTGTGACTGGTTGGGTTCCACCACTGAAAACCAGCAGGGTACGCGGCGATTCACCTATAGCGGTGAGCACATGGCGTTGCATCATTATCTTGAATCTCGCCTTGAGGATGCCACAACACTCCTGCGGGAAAGCGGCTTGCTG
The DNA here is from genome assembly GCA_011374975.1 of Gammaproteobacteria bacterium. Taxonomy (GTDB): domain Bacteria; phylum Pseudomonadota; class Gammaproteobacteria; order DSM-19610; family DSM-19610; genus Thiogranum. The sequence continues at coordinate 1,221 of DRNU01000050.1, forward strand.
GCCCAAAGCGTGGCCGCTGGCGGCATGGCGGCTGTTTTTCCTCAGTTCAGACAGCCCCACCAAGTACAGACCTTGGTGGACGAGCTGACCTTGGATAGTGGACTGACACTGATCGAAGCCCCAACCGGCTCCGGCAAGACTGAAGCTGCCGTAGCCTACGCCGCGCGCATGTTGGCGGAGGGATCCGCGGAAAGCGTGATATTTGCCTTGCCTACCCAGGCAACAGCCGACGCCATGCTGGAACGCCTCGCTGAAGTGGCCGCGCGGCTGTTCGATAACGCGGATATTGTCCTTGCTCATGGCAAATCACGCTTCAATCCGCTGTTCATCGATCTGAAGGCCACGGCCAAGCGCCGACGCTTGTACGACACAAAAGAACAGGAGGCCAGCGTGCAATGCGCCCTGTGGCTAGCGCAGAGCCGCAAGCGCGTCTTCCTCGGACAAATCGGCGTCTGTACGGTGGACCAAGTGCTGGTATCCGCATTGCCGGTAAGGCACCGTTTCGTGCGCGGTTTTGGTCTGGGCAAGAGCGTGCTGATCATCGACGAGATACATGCCTATGATGCCTACATGTACGGACTACTGGATCGGGTGCTGAAGCATCAGAAGGCCATGGGCGGCAGCGCCATTCTGCTGTCGGCGACCTTGCCGCTGCCGTTGCGTCGGGAGCTGCTGGCGTCCTGGGCAGCCGACCACACCTTGTTACAGACCAACAACGACTACCCGCTTATCACCCAGGCAAACACCAATGGGACACGCCTGTTCACCTTGCCGCAAGCGGAACAGCAACGCCTCGACCGCTTGCCACCCCGGGTGGTGCGGCTGGACTGGACGGAAACTACGGACATGCTGCCGGACGAAACGCTGAAGCAAACCATCATCTGCGCGGCGGAAGCCGGCGCCAATGTGGCGATCATCTGCAATCTGGTAGCCGATGCCCAACAGCTTGCACAGCACCTTTCAGACCGAACCGATCAGGAAGTCATGCTGTTTCACTCCCGTTACCGCTTCAAAGACCGCCAGCGGATTCAAGAAGCAGTCATGCGTCGCTGGAGTAAGGATGGCGATCGCCCACCAG
>DRNU01000051.1 GCA_011374975.1 Gammaproteobacteria bacterium
AATCCGGGTGGCTCAGTGGTAGAAGGTGAAGTTTATTCGTTTATTCCGGATGCAAGTGACCCGGACAATGACAGGCTGACTTTTAATATCAGTAACAAGCCTTCCTGGGCAAGCTTTGATGTTAATAGTGGTGCGCTAACCGGAACCCCGGGCAGCAATGATTCAGGTATCTACGACAATATTAACATCGTGGTATCGGATGGACAGGCCGGTGCAACGCTCCCGTCATTCTCGATCAACGTACAGAATGCCAGCAGCAACCCGCCGCCGGCACCACTGCCCCCGGTGGTCAGTGGTGAACCGGTCCTGTTGTACAGCGACCTGGAGCGTGGCCCGAGTGGATCCCTGGTGACGGTATGGGGTCAGAATATCCCCGCCGGGGCAGGACTGACCTGCGGTGACCAGGCCTGCGAAATCCTGTCCTCTGACTTTGACCCTGCGCATCCGGCCCACGGTCGTCAGCCTTCGCGGCAGAAGATCGTGGTGCGTTTCAACAGCGGCAGCGGTATCACGCTGGACGGCTACAACACACTGCCGTTCCAGCTGACCGGCGGGCAGATCCGTTTTGTCAGCCCGAGCGACGGTGCGATCACGCTGAATGGCGCATCCTCCGGTGATGTCGTGTATTTACGCGGTGGCCGGTATACCCAGAGCCTGAGTTGTTTCGGTGCGAGTGCGATGATATGCGGTGACGGCAACTCCGGTATTGCCGTTGTCGGCTACCCGGGCGAGACAGCGGTGCTGGATTGCAGCCAGGCAGCGGCCTTTGATGTGGCATCAGGGACCTTGTCAGACTTCACGCTGGCCAACCTGGAAATGGACTGTGGCGGTGTCGGCCGTGCGATCCGGGCGAGCCGCCAGGGCGATCGACGCAATCTGCGTGTGGTGGGTAACTATGTGCATGACGCGCGTTCCTCGAACAGCGGCGCCTTTGGCGAGTTCAGTACCACGGTGGACCTGTTTGTACTGGGTAACCTGGTGGAACGTACCGGTGTAGCGGGTGAGAACAACGCACATGCGATCTACCACGGTGGCCGCGGCATATCGGACAATGTCCATATCAGCTATAACCATATCGATACGCATCTTGGCGGTCGGGCGATCCAGATCTTCGGCCACAAGGAAGGTGAGCGCATGACGGGCCTGGTGATTCGCGGTAACCATATTGTGAATTCACAGGGCAATGCCGGGATACTGGTGTCGCACAGTGACGCGCCGGCCGGCCTGGCCCCGTCGGATCCTGCCCGTGGCTGGATCAAGGATGCACTGGTTGAATACAATACGGTTGAAGGCGGTAATGGTTCAGGTATCAATATCAAGAACATTGGTGTTGATGCGACCATCAACAACAATGTCCTGATCGATGGTAGCCGGTCAGTGCTCATTGACTTCGCCAAATCGGTCGTTGCCAGTGACAACTGCATGAACCAGCCAATCAGTACCGGGCAAAGTATCGCCCAGAGCAACAACCAGGCGAATTACCCTGTCTGCCTGAACTAAAATAAAGGGTACTTCAACGTCAGAGGGTAAGGTCCATGGATATGGGCCTTACCCTTTCTTTTTTCATAATGATATTATTATGCGATGCCCCTGATAAAGCGTGAGGACAGCTGCCCGAAACTTGACGGGGTTGCCATCGTAAATGGTTGATTTCTATGAAAGCTTCTATAACCTGGAGCGCGACCCGTTCCGCTTGAGTGCGGACCATACATTCGTCTATGCCCACAAGAGTTACAAAACAGCACTGAGCTACCTGCAATTTGCCGCCTATCGTGAAGAAGGCTTTGTCATGATTACCGGCAAGCCGGGCACGGGGAAAACAACACTGATCTCGGAAATTCTGTCCGAGCTCAACCCCCGGAAAGTCATCACCGCAACACTGGTAACAACGCAGCTGGACTCCCATGACCTGCTGCATATGGTGGCATCGGCATTTGGCCTGGAGCATGCGGATGCTTCCAAGTCCACCCTGCTGCTGCGTATCGAGAGCTTCCTCAGAAAAAACCGCCAGGCAGGACGCCGGGCGATACTCCTGGTCGACGAGGCGCAGGGACTGACGCTGGATGCCATCGAGGAACTGCGCCAGTTGTCCAACATGGTGGTGGACGGGACCCCCATTCTGCAAACCTTTCTTATTGGCCAGGATGAGCTGAGAGACCTGGTGAAATCGCCACAACTCGACCAGCTGCGGCAGCGCATCGTTGCTTCTTCGCACCTGGAGCCATTAACAGAGGACGAGGTCTTTGCCTATGTCCGCCACCGCCTGCTGATGGCGGGCTGGAACGACGACCCTCAGATTGCCAATGCGGTTGTAAAACTGGTTCACCATTACAGCAACGGCATCCCCAGAAAAGTAAATCTCATTTTCGGGCGGCTGTTGCTGTATGGATTCACGGAAGACCGGCATACGCTGCTGAGAGAGGATATGGAAGCTGTTATCCGGGAGCTGAAGAAGGAGCTCCTGATCTTTGATACGGACACGGCAGCAAGTGATGTCTATGGCCCGGATGCATGCACAGGCTTCCTGGAGCCTTATGCCAGCGACACGGGGCCGGCTGAGGAAATGGCAGCGGATAAGCAGGAAAACGCTGATGAAAGTATCGATTCTTCCGCTATCGGCGAGGAAATCAAGCACCTGGAAGATGAGTTGCTGGCGGTTGATGTTGTCTCCGCGGACACTGTCCCGGAGTTTGAAACCGGGGTTGCCGATCCGGAACAGGTTCCGAAACAGGATTCGGAACAGGAGCAGAACCAGGATCAGGATGACGCAAAGGCACACGCTGAAAAGCCGGCGGGCGTTACAGGGCGAAAGCTGGTCTACCTGGGAGCGGTTCTCCTGCTGTTGTTTATGGTCGTGTCATTCGCGGGGATAAAACTCCAGTATGATGAAAAAACCTTACGCTTTCCCGC
>DRNU01000052.1 GCA_011374975.1 Gammaproteobacteria bacterium
GCGCGGATGCTGCGCAACGGCACCATAAAACCACCGCTGGCGAAATTGATATAGAGACGTGTCACATCCAGCGGGCTGAGATCGGTGGCCCCCAGGAACAGCGACGGGTACGGGTTCAACGGTTGGTGCAGCGACAGGCGGCGCAGGGTCTTGATCACCTGATCCACACCCAGCTCAAGGCCGAGGCGTGCGGTAGCCACGTTATAGGAGTTGGCCAGCGCCTGGTACAGCATGACCTGGCCGTGGAATTCACGGTCGTAGTTCTGCGGGCTCCACAGGTTACCGGACTGCTCATACTCCAGCGCCGAATCATCGATCAGGGTGGCGAGATTGTAGCGTGCCGGCTGTTCCAGTGCGGTCAGGTACACCGCCGGCTTGATGAGTGAGCCCACGTGGCGCCGGCCATCCAGTACACGGTTGAAACCGGCATAACCCGGCTGGCGGCCGCCGGCCAGGGCCAGCACTTCACCGTTGCCGGAATGCGTGACCAGCCCGGCACCCTGCAGGTCAGGGTGCTGCTTCAGTAACGGCCGGGTGCGTTGTTCGAGGCTTTGCTGCAAGGCCCACTGGATCTGTGGATCGAGGGTGGTGAAGATGCGCAAACCTTCACTGACCAGGTCGGACTCCTCGTAGTCACGGCGCAACTGCCGTCGCACCAGGTCGAGGAAAGCCGGGAAACTCTTGCTGGTACCGGTCACGGCCTGCACCAGGCCAAGGTCTTCGTTGCGCGACTTCTGGTAACGGGCACGGTCGATAATGCCCTGCTCATACATGATGTTCAGCACCAGGTTGCGGCGTTCGCGGGCGCGCTGCGGGTGGCGGCGAGGATCGTAATAGGAAGGGCCTTTCACCATCCCGACCAGCAGCGCAATCTGTGCCGTGTCCAGTTCGTCCACCGGCCGCTGGAAGAAGAAACGGCTGCCGAGGCCGAAACCGTGGATGGCGCGCCGGCCATCCTGCGCCAGGTATATCTCATTGAGATAGGCTTCGAGTATTTCATCCTTGCTGTAGCGACGCTCCAGCAACAGCGACATGATGGCTTCGTTGATTTTGCGCCACAGGCTGCGCTGGTTGCTGAGGAAAAAGTTCTTTACCAACTGCTGGGTGAGCGTACTGCCACCCTGCACCACCCGCCCGGACTGAACATTGACCCAGAAGGCACGCGCCACAGAGCGCGGCGAAACCCCCCAGTGCTGGTAGAAACGCCGGTCCTCGACCGCAATCAGGGCCTGCACCAGGATGTCCGGGACCTCATCGAGACGCAGCAGGACGCGGTCTTCCTGGCGCGTGGTATGGATACTGCCGATCTCCAGCGGGTCCAGCCGCGCCAGCGCCAGGTCATGGCCGTTACGGTCATTCTGCAGGCTGCTCAGGTGCGTGGAGGAAAAGCTGACGCGTAGCGCGTGAGACGCTTCCTGACCGTCCCAGAAGGTGAACGGCCGGCTGATGAGCTGGAATCGCCGGGCGTTACGCGATACTTCGCCGGGTTTCCTGGCGACACTCACCTGCCGGTAACCCAGCGCGCGCAGCTCGGCGGCAAACTGGGCCGGCGTCAGGCGCAGGCCGGCATACAGTTCCAGCGGCCGGGCGTAGACACGTGCCGGCAGCGACCAGCGCTTGCCCTCGAACTGCCGGTAGACCTGGAAGTCCAGGAAGGCCACGTAGGCAACCACCACGACCAGCAGGCTGAAAAGGATCTTGAACCACGGGAAACCGCCACGCCGCGCCCGGGACTTGCGTCGCTTGCCGGTGGTACGGCGTTTTGTCTTGCGTTTTTTTCGTGCCATCAGGAACTGCTGCGGGGACCTCTTACCGGCCCGACGCCGGCATCACCTGGCGCAGTATAGAAGAATTCGGGGGACAGGGGTTAACCGATCGTGCCGGGGCGTCGCGGTTTGGCGACGGCTTTCAGTCGGCGTTTTTCTCACCGGTGACAGCAAGGTATCTGGTTTCCAGGCTGTGATATTGTTTTTCCAGCTCTTCGATGGCGGCATCCTTGAACTCGACCAGTGCCTCGAGTTCCTGCACCTTGATTTCCAGCTCCTGCTTTGCAGCATCCGCATCACCGGCTTCAGGTTCCGCTTCCGGCATATCATCCAGCGCAATACCGGGTTCTGCTTCCGGCGCCTGTTCCTCAGCCTCCTGCTGCTCCGCCTGCTGTTCCAGCTGCACCTGGATCTGTTCCAGCTCAACGCGCAGCATGGCATTCTCGTCTTCCAGCACTGCAACACAGCCGCTCAGTTCCTGGCTGGTACGGGTAATGGCATTGATCGAATCCTGCAATTCCTTCGCCTTGCTGGCTTCCGGGGCCAGTTCCCGGATCATGTCCTGCAGGTTAGTGATCGTCTCCTGCTGCTGGCCCATCATCGACTTGAGACCGTCCAGCTGGCCGCTATCAGCAGCAGCAATGTCGATCCCCGAGCTGTCACCACTGGCGGCACGCAGTGCCTTGAGACGTTCGTTCTCCTGCTCCAGGACATTCAGGCACTGTTGCAGCTCCGTGCTCTGTTTCTCGAACTCATCCAGCTTGCGCATTACCGAATCGGCATCTTCGATTTCAGTTTCACGCGCTTCCAGCTCCCGGCGCAATGCAGCCATGGCGTCCTGCTGGTTGTTGATGACATCTTTCAGCCGGTTAAATTCGGCGTCATGAGTATCGATAGTGGCGCGTTCTTCAACCACATCCTGTTCGATACCGGGTTCAGTTTCCGCTTCCTGCCCGTCTGCCGTTGCGACAGCTTCCGTAACGGTCTCCGGTTCCGGGCGCAGTTGCTCGATCAGGTCGCTCATGCCCGCCGCCAGCCGGTCCTGAAACTTTACCGGGTTGTTTTCCAGGCTCCGCACTTCAATCTCCAGCTCAAGAAACTGGTTGCGCATTCTCAGCAGCTCGGCGGCTTTTTTCTCGGCATCGTCATCGGATGCCGCAGCACTGTCAATAAGTTCCTGGTTACGAATCACTTCGTCGCGCAGGTACTGGTCGAAAGAAACCGCTTCGACAGCGTCCTGTGCCTGTGCCTTTTTCAGCTTGCGCTGCAACAGCTGCACACGGCCGGCCAGGCTCTTGCTGCGGATAAAAAAGACCAGCGCAATGACCAGCAGGACGAAAGCAACTTCCAGTGCAGCGAGAAAACCGTATAGATCGATCTGAATATCTTCCATTGCGCTCTACAAACCGTCAGTAATACCCGGGTTACGCCTTGCCGGCCGGCTCTTCCTCTTCTTCATTATCATCTTCAGCATCGTCTGTTGCGCCCTGCTTGCGTTTCTTCATGAACCACCAGATACCGAAACCGATGCCGCCCAGCAGCAGGTTGACACCGATAAAGATGCCGATCGCAACGCCCAGACTGATGCTTTTTTTCTTTTTAGGCTCAGTGGCGGGTTCCGGGGCAGGTTCGGGTTCCGGGGCCACTTCTTCTGCTTCGGGTTCGGGCTCAGTCACCGCTTCCGGTTCCGGGGCAGGTTCAGGCTCGGGCACGGCTTCTTCAACCGGTTCTGTTTCAGATTCGGGCGCCGGCTGTTGCAGGCTGACCGGTGGCGGTGCAATCTCGAAGTGCACCGTCTTCTGACGCTGGAAGGTTTCGCCTTCGGCGATGATACTGATGCGGTAGGTGCC
>DRNU01000053.1 GCA_011374975.1 Gammaproteobacteria bacterium
AAGTTGTGGATGCACAAGCCGCATCGCAAGTTTCGCCAGCGCAGTCCTGTGGCCACGATGGTGGAGGACGGTATTGTCGGTATTATCTCGGTGCGTTCTTATCTTGATTGCTCTTTCAGTTGGGACATGTCCGGTTCAAGCAACTGACGTGTAACCCGATGTACCCGGGGCAACGCTGTTAAATTTATTTTCCATCGTTCCGGTATGACGAATTAATCAGTGCTTCCGTTGGGCGTTCTGTTCTGCGGAGTTTGTTCGTTTGTTGGGTGCAGGTTTTCTTTTGGGCCTTTTTGCGCCGGGCCGGGGGAGCCTTTCCTGCTTCAGGCGCGGGCGCAAGGCGCAGGAAAGGCTCCCCCGGCCCGGCGCAAAAAACCGGGTCTTCAAGTGGCGGGCGGTTTTGTTTTGGCGGTTGGGTATCCATCTTTACCGTATGCCGGTGCTTTTGTTTTCTTCCTTGGCTGAGTCGGAAAGAAATTAATGCCTTCGTTGTTTTTGCATGCGGTCGATCTGTTGTGGTGCCCGTCGGAACCTGGTGGTTTTGTTTCAACGTTACGTGATGTTGGTCTGCTGGGTGCGGCTGTGCCGTCGGCCGGTGAGTATGAGTTTCTCGCCGGTGATCAGTTTCTGCAACGGATCATGTTCCTGGGTTGTGCGCCGCAGGTGCGGCTGAATCCGGATGAGCCCGGTGAGGGTCAGGCGTTGTGTTTTGTTCGTCTGCGGCTGTATGACGAGACGACATTTCTGAGTGATGAACCGTTCCCCGCGGTACGTTGTCCCGGGTGTCGTGCCCCGGCGGAGGTTTCCGCACACAGTCAGAGCGATGCGCTGCACGGCTGCGCGCAGTGTGGCAAGGAAACGGCCCTGGCGCAGCTGGACTGGCGCCGGGGTGCCGGTTATGCGCGTTGTTTCATTGAAGTCTGTGGTATCTATCCTCATGAAGCCGTTCCGTCCGACCGGTTGCTGGCCGGGCTGGCCGATATGTCGGGCGGTGACTGGGTGTATTTTTACCGTCGCTAGTCGCGCCGCAGCCGGTCTGAAATGGCGATCGGTGTCGGGTAGCGCAGTACGATGAAGTAGGATGACACGATGAAGGTGATGAGGGTGGCCAGCTGGATCAGGTAGGACGCCTGCATGCCGATCACCTGCGATTCAACGGCCAGTACCGCGATCAGTAATGAGAATTCGCTGATCTGGCCGAGCCGGGCGCCGACTTCGGCGGAGAGGGCCGGGGTTTCACCCTCGGCGACCCACAGTTTTTTGAACACCAGCGGCTTGATCAGCAGGCTGACTGCTGCAAGCAGCAGTGCAGGGATGAGGACCTGTTGCATGGCCGAGAGGTCGAAGGCGGCGCCGAGGCTGAAGAAAAACACGACCAGGAAGAAATCCCGCAACGGTTTCAGGCTTTCCGCGATGAAGCGCGAGATCGGCTCGGTTGCCACGGCGATGCCGGCGATGAAGGCGCCGATCTCCGCTGAAAGGCCCAGGACTTCGGACAGTTCCGCCATACCCAGGCACCAGCCGATGGCGAGCAGGAAGATGTATTCCTGAATGGTGTCGAAGCGTGCCAGCAGCCGGGTCAGTACGAAGCGTGAAAAACCGAACGCGAACAGCAGGAAACCCGGCAGTGTCAGACCCACCATCGTGGCGTGTTGCCAGCCGGCGTCGGGATTCGACATGGCATGCAGGACCACCAGGATAACGATGGCGATCAGGTCCTGCAGCAACAGTACGCTGATAATGACTTCGCCGGTACGCTGGTGGTGCAGCACCGTGCTGGGCAGCAGTTTGAGGCCGATAATGGTGCTGGAGAACATCAGCGCCACACCAATCACCGCCGATTCCGCGTTGCTGTAGCCGAAACCCAGTGCGATGCCGATACCCAGCGCGGCAAACAGGGCCGAGCTTACCAGTGTGACCACTGTGGCCTTGCGCAGCATGTGCCACAGATCCTGCGGGTGCAGGTTGAGGCCGAGCAGGAACAGCAGCAGAACGATGCCGACGTGGGAGAGGTCCTGCAGCAAGGCGACATCTTCCACCAGGCCGAGTGCCGACGGACCCATGGCCATGCCCAGCAGGATATAGGCCACCAGCACGGACTGGCGCGCGTACAGCGCAACGGTGGCCAGCACCGCGGCCCCGGTGAAAATCAGGAATACAGAAAATACAATGGAATGTTCCACGTCGTCTCCGGCCGCGCCCCACGGCTGGATTCCAGACTAGCACACTCGCAGCCGGGGTTTTTTGAGTCGCTGCGGTTGAGCGGGTATCCTGCCGGTCATGAGAATTATAAGCACAGTCCGTAAACCATCCCGCCTGCGCAGCACCCTGCTTTTGCTGGCAGCCCTGATCGTGGTTTCCCCCGTTGCGCCGGGCGCCGGCGAGGACGCCCGGCCCGTGGTGGTGGCACAGGCGACGTTGAGCGAGCTGGCGCCATTCAACTGGTATACCGGTACCGTCATCAGCCGGGAGCAGGCGCGGCTGGCAGCCGAGGTGTCCGGGCGCCTGCTGTGGGTGGCGGAGATTGGAACCCGGGTTGGCAAGGATGAAGTGGTGGCGCGCATCGATGATGCACTGCTGCGTGAAGAGCTTGCCGAGCGGCAGGCGGATGTTGCGCGTATCGAGGCGGGCCTGGTTTTTCTGCGCCAGGAGTCCTCGCGTCTGCAGCGCCTGGCGAAACAGAATAACGCGGCCCAGAGCCAGCTGGAGAAAATGCTCTCGGACAAGGCTTCCGCGCGCAGTGAGCTGAAAGCGGCGCAGGCGCGCGCGCGGCGTACCGCGGAGTTGCTGGAACGCACTTCGTTGCGGGCGCCGTTCCCCGGCGTGGTTACCGAACGCCTGCTGAAACCCGGTGAATGGGCCGACGACGGCGCCACGGTAGTCACCATGACAGACCCGGAACTGCTGGAAGTGCAAAGCTGGGTGTCAGTGTTTGCCCTGCCTTTCATCAAGCCGCAGCAGACCTTGCAGCTGGAGATACAGGGGCAGCGTTACAGCGGCAAGGTGCGCACCCTGGTGCCGGTGAGCGACATGCGTTCGCGCTTGTATGAGTTGCGCGTCAGTCTGCCCGGGCAGCGCTGGCACGTCGGTACCAGTGTACGTATTGCCGTGCCCGGCGCAGAGGCCAAACAGGTGCTGGCGGTGCCGCGCGATGCGCTGGTGATCCGGCGCGGTTCCATCAGCCTGTACAAGGTCAACAGTGACAACAGTGTCGAGCGCGTCGAGGTCACGACCGGGATCGCCAGTGGTGACTACATCGAGGTGCACGGAGACGTCCAGCCGGGTGACCGGGTGGTGATTCGCGGTGGCGAGCGCCTGCGTGACGGGCAAACGGTGTCGATACTGAATCAGGACGATATGCCGTGATTCTGACGCGTCTCGCGCTGGGTAACCCGGTAGCGGCGCTGGTTGCTGCGTTGCTGATCCTGCTGTTCGGCCTGATCAGCCTGGGGCGCCTGCCGGTGCAGCTGACACCGGAAGTCGAGCGCCCCGAAATAACGGTGACCACCGGCTGGCGCACCGCTGCGCCGGAAGAAATCGAATCCGAAATCCTGGAGCCGCAGGAAAGAGTGCTGCGCGGCACGCCCGGCATGGTCAGCATGTTGTCGCGTGCCCAGCGCGGGCGCGGGCGTATCTCGCTCAGCTTTGAGGTCGGTACCGATTTCCAGCGTGCACTGGTCGATGTGCTGAACCGTCTCAACCGTGTCGGCAGTTACCCGGAAGATGCCGATGAGCCCAAATTATCGACCATCGGTGCGCGTAACCGGCCGGTCGCCTGGTTCATCGTTAAAACCCTGCCGGGCAACCCGCGTGATATCGGCAGCTATTACTATGCGGTCCAGGAACTGGTGCAGGCGCGCCTGGAACGCGTGTCAGGTGTGGCGCAGTCAGAGGTGCGCGGCGGCCGCGACAAGGAAGTCCGTATCACTTTCGACCCTTACCGGATGGCGGCGCTGGATATCGACCTGCCGGCGGTCGCCGCGCGCGTTGGCAGGAACGAGGATGTCTCGGCCGGCTATGCGGATGTGGGCAAGCGCCGTTTCACCATCCGCTTCGCGGGCACTTACCCGATCGACCAGTTTGGCGAACTGGTGGTGGACTGGCGCGAAGGCCGGCCGGTGTTGCTGCGTGACATCGCCGAGATCACCCTGCAGCCGGTAGACCGCGAGAGTTTTGTCATCAACCAGGGTGAGAGGGCGATTGCTGTCAACGCTTACCGCGAGGCCGGCGTCAACGTGCTGGAGTTGATGCATGACCTGCAGGCTGCGGTGCAGGAACTGGAAGGCCCGCTGCAACAGGCCGGTCTGAGTATCCAGCAGGTCTATGACGAGACGGTATACATCAACCAGTCGATACGCATGCTCGCCGTCAACCTGGTGGCCGGGGTCATCCTGGCGGTGGCGGTGCTGTGGTGGTTCCTGCGCCGCCTGCGCGCTACGTTGATCGTGGCGGTCGCCATTCCGCTGTGCCTGGTGTTCGCGTTCATTATTCTTGATGCCACCGGCCATACCCTCAATATTATTTCCCTGGCCGGGCTGGCTTTTGCCATGGGCATGGTGCTGGATGCGGGCATCGTGGTGCTGGAAAACATTGTACGCCTGCGTGAACAGGGTGAGCCGCCGGAGCAGGCCTCGCTGCTCGGCGCGAGCCAGGTATGGGCGGCGCTGCTGGCCTCTACCGCCACAACGGTGGCGGTGTTTTTGCCGGTGGTGTTTCTCGCCGACCAGGCCGGCCAGCTGTTTGCCGATCTTGCCATTGCCATTTCCGCGGCGGTGGTTGCCTCGCTGTTGATCGCCGTGTTCCTGGTCCCGGCGGCGGCCAGACAGTGGTTGCCGGGCGTTGTCATGCAGGACCGGCACAGCCACTGGTGGCAGGCCGCCACGCGCTGGATCATGCATGTCACCGACACCCCGGCGCGCCGGCTCGGCTGGATACTGATACTGGTCAGTATGCCGGTGCCGCTGAGCATGTTACTGCTGCCGGAAACCGACTACCTGCCCAGTGGCAACCGCAACCGTGTGTCGGCGTCTATCAGTGTTGCGCCCGGCGTCAACCTGGATACCATCGAAAAGGAAATGGGGCAGGTTATAGCAAAACGCATGGAGCCGTACCTGTCCGGTGAAAAGCAGCCGCAGGTGAAGCACTATTTCTTTGTGGTGTTTCGTGGCGGTGCGCACATGGGGGTACGCGCGGTCGATGCCGACAGTGTTGACCAGCTGGTGCCGGTCCTGAACGAGATTGTGCGGGGGTTCCCGGACACACTGGCCTATGCGCGGCGTGATTCGCTGTTCAGCGGTTTCGGCGGCAGCGGCAGTGTCGACGTCAACCTGCAGTCGCGGCACCTGGAAGCGCTGCTGGATGCGGCGCGTATCGGTTACGACCTGATCGGGGAGCGCATCCCCGGTGTTTCCATCGCACCACGCCCCGGCCTGGAAATGGCGGAACCGGAAATCCTGTTGCTGCCTGACGAGCGGCGCATTGCCGAGGCCGGCTGGAACCGCGAGACGCTGGCGCGTGTGGCGCGCGCGTTTGGTTCCGGCCTGTATGTCGGCGAGTATTTCGACGGTGAACGGCGCCGTGACATTGTGCTCAGGGTACAGACCTGGAAGACACCGGAAGAACTGGCGGCGCTGCCGGTCGTGACCCCGGAAGCCGGTGTGTTGCCCTTCAACGAGCTGGTGCAGGTGGAGCGTACCGCCGGCCCGGCACAGATACGCCGCCTCGACCGGCGCCGCACCGTCACCCTGCAGGTACGTGCGCCGGAAGGCATGTCGCTGGAACACCTGATGCAGGTGCTGCGGGAGGATATCGAACCGGAGCTGCTGGCGCTGTTGCCGGAGGACGGCGGGATCCGCTATTCCGGTACCGCCGAGAAACTCGATGAAGCGCTCGCCGCCATGAGCGGCAGTTTCCTGCTGGCCATCGCTATCCTGTACCTGCTGATGAGCGCACTGTTCCGTTCCTTCCTCGACAGCCTGCTGGTGCTGGTGGTGTTGCCGCTGGCGACCGTGGGCGGCGCCGCGGCGTTGCAACTGGTGAACCTGTTCGCCTTCCAGCCGCTGGACCTGCTGACCATGATCGGTTTCATTATCCTGCTTGGCCTGGTGGTCAATAATGCCATTCTGCTGGTGCACCAGACACGCAGCGCGGAACGCGCCGGCCTGACGCGACGCGAGGCGGTGCAGCAGGCCGTGCAGCTCAGGTTGCGGCCGATCCTGATGAGCACCCTGACCAGCCTGTTCGGCATGTTGCCGCTGCTGCTGGTGCCTGGTGCCGGCACCGAGCTGTACCGCGGGCTGGCGGCGGTAATCGTCGGTGGCCTGTCGGTCAGCACCCTGTTCACCCTGCTGCTGTTGCCCAGTCTGTTACGGCTGGGCGAAACGGGCTCTGCTTCTGTGTCGGCGGGTGATACCATGACACCATGAACTGGAAAGATCAGGTACGTGGCCGGGTGTGGCGACTGGCGGAAGCATTCAAGGGCTGGTTGTGGCGGCTGGGCGCGGTCTATCACCCGAAGAACCTCAAACAGAAAGGTATTATCGGCGCCAGTGTGCTGTTGCTGCTGGCTGCCCTCGTTATCGCCGTTCTGGCCGGTGTGTTCTGGAGTTTGGAACCGGACGCCTTCGATGTGCGCCAGGTGGCCCTGCAGCGCGTCGGGGGTGACGCCAACCGCCTGGTGACCGGTGCCACCTATACCAGCACCCTGATCCATATCGGCGAAGTGCTGCTCACCAAACCCGGCGGCTACCTTTCCAACGATGTCATGCCGCCCGGCCTGTGGCTGGACAACATGCCCAACTGGGAATACGGCGCCCTGGTCATGTTGCGCGATGCCACCGGAGCACTGCGCAATCATTTTTCCCGCTCCCAGTCACAGTCGGTGGAAGACGTCAGCCTGGCGGATGCCGAGCCGCGGCTCAATTTCCGCAATGACTCCTGGATGTTCCCGGCCACGGAAAACGAATACCGGCGCGGCCTGCAGGCGCTCGGCGCGTACCTGCAGCGCCTGGATGACCCCGCGCAGCAGCAGTCACAGTTCTACGCCCGTGCCGATAACCTGCGGCAGTACCTTGAGATCGTCGGCAAGCGCCTTGGCAGTCTGTCACAGCGGCTCAGCGCCAGTGTCGGCCAGATCCGCGTCAATACCGACCTGGCCGGTGACAGCGATGCCCGGCAATCCACCGGCACTCCGGGTACCGTGGTAGTCAGAACGCCCTGGTTGCAGCTCGATGACGTGTTCTATGAAGCACGCGGCGCTACCTGGGCATTGCGGGTCATCCTGCAGGCTGTGGAGTACGATTTCGAAGACATCCTGAAAAAGAAAAATGCACTCGTATCGCTGCGCCAGATTGTGCGCGAACTGGAAGAGTCCCAGCAGTCCACGTTTAGCCCGGTGATACTCAACGGCAGTGGTTTCGGCATCTTTGCCAACTACTCGCTGACCATGGCGAACTACATCGCACGCGCCAACGCGGCGGTGATCGACCTGAGGACATTGATGCAACAGGGCTAGAGGGGGCTGGCACAGAAGGTTTATGGAGGAAAAACGACAATACGTACGCACAGCGTTCAGCGGTCATGTGCGGTTATCACATGCCAGTCTGGACAAGGATGTCGATCTCGAGATGCGCGATTTGTCCGACGGGGGGTTATTCCTGCTGTGTGGCGGGCATATCGACCTGGAGGTCGGTGAACATGTGCAGATCCAGTCCCTGGATATCGACGATGCACCCGTGCTGGAGGCGCGCATCGTGCGCCGCGAGGTGTCCGGGATTGCGCTGATTTTTATCCTGGACTGAGCCGTCAGTCGGCGCTGTCTTTTTTCAGTCCCTGTTTCATGGTGTCGACATTCAGCGGCACCACCACTTCCGTTTTCGGTTCGTCGATGTAGCGTGGCCGGGCGCTCATGTCGCGGCCGTGTTCTTCGCCCAGTTCGCGTTCGCGCACGGAAATCAGCATCAGGCATTCGCGGATGCCCTGGATGGTGTTGTCCGACAGCGGGTGTCGGGTGCCGGGCCGGGGCGCAGTGTCACGGGCGACGCTGGTCAGCACGCTTTTCATCATGCGCAGCACGCGCTCTTCGGTGGTCAGTTCTGGTTCGCTCATGGATTGCTCCCCGGTTGGCGGATTTTGATGGGCCTATTGTGCCACAGCCGCTGCGTGCAGCCGTAATACACGCGGCATTCGGGCGGTTTTCAGGGTTCCAGTTCTTCCCAGCGCCGGTAGGCGCCCTGCAAGGCGGTTTCTGTCTGGTCGAGTTGCTCCCGCAGGGCGGTGACTTCCTCACCCGGCAGCTGGTAGAAGGCCGGGTCGGACATGCGCTGGTGGATCGTCTCGATCTCGCTTTCCAGCTGTTCGATGCGGCCGGGC
>DRNU01000054.1 GCA_011374975.1 Gammaproteobacteria bacterium
AGCGAAGACGCGCAGGTGATCTTCCGCCAGGCCGAACCTGCGCCGCTGGTCAGCGTGGATATCCTGGGTGGCGGGCGCGCGGCGCTGGAATGCGCCAACACCGAGCTTGGCCTGGCCCTGTCCGATGACGAGATCGACTACCTGCTGGACAGCTTCACGGCGCTGGGCCGCAACCCTAACGATATCGAGCTGATGATGTTCGCGCAGGCCAACTCCGAACACTGCCGGCACAAAATCTTCAACGCCAACTGGGTCATTGACGGCAAGCCGCAGGACACCACTCTGTTCAACATGATCCGCGCCAGCCACAAGGCCAGCCCGGATGGCGTGCTGTCCGCCTACCACGATAACTCTGCTGTTATCGCGGGCAACCCGGTAAAACGTTTCCTGGCCGACAGCCGCAGCGGCGAGTACCGCGCGGTGGCGGAGCGGGCGCACATCCAGATCAAGGTCGAGACCCATAACCACCCGACCGCCATTTCGCCGTTCCCGGGTGCCGCCACCGGTTCCGGTGGCGAGATCCGTGACGAGGGTGCGACCGGGCGCGGCGCAAAACCCAAGGCCGGCCTGTGCGGTTTCTCCGTGTCCAACCTGCGCATCCCGGGTTTTGCCCGGCCCTGGGAGACGGACCACGGCAAGCCGGCGCGCATCGTCTCCGCACTGGACATCATGCTCGAGGCACCGCTTGGCGCTGCCGCTTTCAACAACGAGTTCGGTCGTCCCAACCTGTGCGGTTATTTCCGCACCTTTGAGGAACGCGTGCCCGGCCCCGCGGGCGAGGAAGTGCGCGGTTACCACAAGCCCATCATGATCGCGGGCGGCTACGGCAATATTCGTGAAGAACATATTGAAAAACTGGGCATCCCGGCCGGTGCACAGATCGTGGTGATCGGCGGGCCGGCGATGCTGATCGGGCTGGGGGGCGGCGCGGCGTCCTCCATGTCCAGCGGCGCCAGTTGCGAGAACCTCGACTTCGCCTCGGTGCAGCGCGGCAACCCGGAAATGGAACGCCGCTGCCAGGAAGTCATCGACCGCTGCTGGGCAATGGGCGGCGACAACCCGATTCTGTCTATCCACGATGTCGGCGCCGGCGGCCTGTCCAATGCCGTGCCGGAACTGGTCAACGACGCCGGCCGCGGCGGCGCCTTCGAACTGCGCGCCGTGCCCAACGACGAGCCCGGCATGTCGCCCATGCAGATCTGGTGCAACGAGTCGCAGGAGCGCTATGTGCTGGCGGTATCGGCGCAGCGCATGGAAGAGTTCCAGGCGCTGTGTGAGCGCGAGCGTTGTCCGTTCGAAGTGCTCGGCGAAGCGACGGAAGAACCGCAACTGGTGCTGGGCGACGGTTACTTCGATAACACCCCTATCGATCTGCCCATGTCGCTGCTGCTGGGTAAGCCGCCCAAGATGCTGCGCGATGTCCACCACCGCACTTTCAGCAAGCCGGAGCTGGAGCTGCCGTCCGATATCACCGACATGGCCTACCGGGTGCTGCGCTTGCCCGCCGTCGCCAGCAAGCAGTTCCTGATCACCATCGGTGACCGTTCCATCACCGGCCAGGTGACCCGCGACCAGATGGTCGGTCCCTGGCAGGTACCGGTGGCCGACGTGGCGGTAACCTGCGCCGACTACCAGGGACATCGTGGCGAAGCCATGGCGATGGGCGAGCGGCCGCCGCTGGCGCTGGTGGAGCCCGCTGCATCCGGACGCATGGCGGTGGGTGAGGCGATTACCAACATGGCGGCAGCGCGTATCGACGCGCTGTCCGATATCCGCCTGTCGGCCAACTGGATGGCACCCGCCGGCCACCCCGGTGAAGATGCCGGCCTGTTCGATACCGTCCGCGCGGTGGGCGCCGAGCTGTGCCCGCGTCTCGGTATCGCCATCCCGGTAGGCAAGGACTCACTGTCCATGAAAACCGTCTGGCAGAAAGATGGTGAAGACCGCTCCGTTACCGGGCCGTTGTCGCTCATCATCACCGGCTTTGCCCCGGTCAGCGATGTGCGCCTGACCCTGACGCCGCAGCTGCGCACGGATTGCGGCGACACCGACCTGCTGCTGATCGACCTCGGCAAGGGCCATAACCGCCTGGCGGGTTCGGCGCTGGCCCAGGTCTACAAGCAGGTGGGCCACCATGCCCCCGACCTCGACGACCCGGATGCGCTGAAGTCCTTCTTTGCCGCCATCCAGGATCTCAACCAGGCCGGTCTGCTGCTGGCCTACCATGACCGCTCCGACGGCGGCCTGTTCGCCACCCTGTGCGAAATGAGTTTTGCCGGTCACTGCGGGCTCAGCGTGCAGCTGGATGACCTCGGCGATGACCCGCGTGCGTCCCTGTTCAACGAGGAACTGGGTGCGGTCGTGCAGGTGCGGCACTGCGACACCGATACCGTGCTGGAGACCCTGCGCGAGGCAGGGCTCGGCCGGCACAGCCACGTCATCGGCACACTGCGCGATGATGACCGCCTGTGCTTTACCTATGCGCGCCAGCCGCTGTGCGATGAAATGCGTGTCGACCTGCAACGCGCCTGGGCTGAGACCAGTTACCTGATGCAGTCGCTGCGCGATAATTCCGCCTGTGCGGAACAGGAGTTCGCCGCCTTGCTGGACAGTAGCGACCCTGGTTTGCAACCCGTGCTGAGTTTCGATGCCGACGAGAATCCCGTCGCGCCGATGATCGCCACCGGCGCGCGGCCGAAAGTCGCCATCCTGCGCGAGCAGGGCGTCAACGGCCAGCTGGAAATGGCGGCTGCCTTCGATGCCGCCGGCTTCGCCTGCCAGGACGTGCACATGAGCGATATCATCGCCGGCCGCATCGACCTTGCCGGTTTCAGCGGGCTGGTTGCCTGCGGTGGTTTCTCCTACGGCGACGTGCTCGGCGCCGGGCAGGGCTGGGCCAAATCCATCCTGTTCAACCCCGGTGCGCGCGATACCTTCAGCGCATTCTTCGCCCGTGCGGACAGCTGGGGGCTGGGCGTGTGCAACGGCTGCCAGATGATGTCGGGCCTGAAAGATATTATCCCCGGCGCCGCACACTGGCCGCGTTTCGTGCGCAATACCTCGGAGCAGTTCGAGGCACGCTTCTCGCTGGTCGAGGTGCTGCCCTCGGCCTCCCTGTTACTGGACGGTATGGCCGGTTCACAACTGCCGATTGCCGTGGCGCACGGCGAGGGTCGCGCCGAGTTCGACGAGCCGGATGCGGCACAGCAGTTACTCGACAGCCGGCGTGTGGCGCTGCGCTACGTCGATCACTACGGGGCCGCCACCGAACAGTATCCGCTGAACCCCAATGGCTCGCCGCTGGGTATCACCGGCCTGTGCAGCGACGATGGCCGATTCACTATCATGATGCCGCACCCCGAGCGCGTGTTCCGCAGCGTGCAGCATTCCTGGTACCCTGACAGCTGGGGTGAGGACGGGCCCTGGTTGCGCATGTTCCGCAATGCGCGGCAGCGGGTGGGCTAGAAGCCCTGGCGTGTACTTTAGTGGCCCAGGTTCGCCAGCAGCGAACCACGCTGCACCCGGAACAGGCCATCGCTTACTGACAAATTCTCAAATAATTTTCAGGCTTTTGTGATCCCCGTCACTCCTGTGTTTTTCGCCAGCCTTCTCCAGTGGCGATAAAGAAACTGAGCAGGCCGTCAGAAGGGCCGCGAATATCATGTCCCGGCGGCGCCGTGCTGTTTGCGGCGACAACCCCACAACTGGCCTCTCCAGCCAAAAACAAGAAGAGTTATTGTGCCAACAACCCAGAGCATCTGGCTGGCTATGCTCAATGCCTGATCATATGTGCTGCATGCGCTATTGCTCAGGCAATTTTCAGACATAAGGAATACGAGAAGAAATACATTTGCCGCCAGGAATATAACGTTGTACAAAATAATTATTACTACGCGGCGCACTTTAGATGGGTATGAATATCCTCTCTCTTCCACTTCGCGCTCTTTTAGTTTTTCGTGTGCCGGCAACGTTCCAGGGTTCTTTATGACGACCATTGATCCAGACAGGTAGTCGTGTACAGCCTGATGCTTCCTTGAAGTCACCACCGCAACCAGGGAGAAAAGGCCAAAGAGGGTTTTTGCAATAAATCTTAACGTTGCCCTGACAATCCCGGGCGCAGACATCGTTTTACTGTTTACAACCTTAATGCCTCGCAGGTGGTGACCAATTGTTCCGCCTGTTGTTGCCACCAGGAATGGTTCCAGCAAAAATATGCCAAGTATCACAACGGCAGCTATATATTCACCATTTAGCCCCATTTTTGATGCGCCCATAAGAGTGGCAATCGACATGACAGGAATTATCACTCCGTCAATTAACACGGCCTGAATTCGGCGGATTAGTCTCGGGTAGGCGGTTATAGTGTCGAGATTATTC
>DRNU01000055.1 GCA_011374975.1 Gammaproteobacteria bacterium
AAGTGCGCTCGCGGGTGGAGCCGCCGGCGCCAAAGGTGACCGAGAAAAAGCGAGGCTTGAGTTTTGCCAGCTCATCGCGTGTTGTGCGCAGTTTGGCGGCCCCTGCATCCGTCTTGGGCGGGAAGAACTCGAAGCTGTAAACGCGTTGGTGTTTCTTTTGTGATTCCATGAGCGTCCTGGCCTGTTTACGGGGTGGCTCCGTGGTGGTCAGTCCGTCATTGCGAGGCGCGTAGCGCCTCGCAATGACGGACTGACCAGAGGTTTGCTGGCCTGATCAGTAACGATAATGATCCGGCTTGTACGGCCCTTCCACAGGCAGGCCCAGATACTCGGCCTGTTCCGGCGTCAGTTCGGTCAGCTGTGCGCCGATCTTGGTCAGGTGCAGGCGGGCAACCTTTTCGTCCAGGTGCTTGGGCAGCACGAAGACCTTGTTTTCGTAGCTGTCGCCGTTACTGTACAGCTCCATCTGCGCCATCACCTGGTTGGTGAACGAGGCGGACATCACAAAGCTCGGATGACCGGTCGCGCAACCCAGGTTCACCAGGCGGCCCCTGGCCAGGATGATGATCTTCTTGCCGTCCGGGAAGATGACGTGGTCGACCTGCGGCTTGATTTCCTCCCACTGGTATTTCTCCAGCGAAGCGATATCGATTTCCGAATCAAAGTGGCCGATGTTGCAGACGATAGCCTCGTTCTTCATTGCCGCCATGTGGTCATGGGTGATGACACTCATGTTGCCGGTAGTGGTGACGAAGATGTCGCCGATGCTTGCGGCCTCTTCCATGGTGACAACGCGATAGCCTTCCATCGCCGCTTGCAGGGCGCAGATCGGGTCGATCTCCGTGACCAGCACGGTGGCGCCCATGCCGCGGTAGGCCTGGGCACAGCCCTTGCCGACGTCGCCGTAACCGAGGACCACGCAGATCTTGCCGGCAATCATGACGTCGGTGGCGCGCTTGATGCCGTCGAGCAGCGATTCGCGGCAGCCGTACAGGTTGTCGAACTTGGACTTGGTGACCGAGTCGTTGACGTTCATGGCGGGGAACAGCAGGTCGCCGGTTTCCTGCATCTGGTACAGGCGGTGTACGCCGGTGGTGGTTTCCTCGGTGACACCCTTGATGCTTTCGGCCATTTTCTGCCACTTGCCCGGATCACTTTCCAGGGTGCGGCGCAGCACGTCGAGAATGGCTTTCCATTCCTCGTTGTCATCGTCTTTGGTGGCCGGTACGGCGCCGGCCTTTTCGAATTCGACGCCCTTGTGGATCAGCAGGGTGGCGTCGCCGCCGTCGTCGAGAATCATGTTGGGCATCTGCCCGTCCGGCCAGTTCAGGGCCTGCTCGGTGCACCACCAGTATTCCTCGATGGTTTCGCCTTTCCAGGCGAAGACCGGCACGCCGGCAGCGGCAATCGCGGCGGCAGCCTGGTCCTGGGTGGAGTAAATGTTGCACGAGGCCCAGCGCACGTCGGCGCCCAGGTCGACCAGCGTTTCAATCAGCACGGCGGTCTGGATCGTCATGTGCAGGCTGCCGGTGATACGTGCGCCCTTGAGCGGCTTGCTCGCACCAAACTCTTCGCGCAGCGCCATCAGGCCGGGCATTTCGATTTCCGCAATACTGATTTCCTTGCGGCCCCAGTCGGCCAGCGAAATATCGGCGACTTTGTAGTCTTCAGTAGAATTGAGAACAGCGTTCATTAAGCATCTCCCTTAAAAGTTACTTAAGGTCGAGCGCCGTTGTTTTGAGATGCTGGTTTCCCCGAGCCTGGCGGGCGGTGCCCGCTGCAGCGCCCCTCGGGGAACACAGCCAGAATTAGAAGATCTGCGATTATAGGTTAGCGGGTACAGATTTCAAATCTGTACCCGCTGCGTCAGTCACACCCCGGCATCTGCCTTCAGGATTTCCGCCTTGTCGGTTTTTTCCCAGGTGAAACCCTCGTGTTCGCGGCCGAAGTGCCCGTAAGCCGCTGTTTTCCTGTACTTGATCTGGTCGGTGTTGAGCAGGTCGAGCATGGTGAGGATGCCGTAGGGGCGCAGGTCAAAGTGCTCGCGTACCAGGTCAGTAATGCGTTCATCGCTGATCTTGCCGGTGCCGAAGGTCTCGACCATGATCGAGGTCGGGTCGGCCACGCCGATGGCATAGGACACCTGGATCTCGCAGCGGTCCGCCAGTCCGGCGGCGACGATGTTCTTGGCCACGTAACGGCCGGCATAGGCGGCGGAACGGTCCACCTTGGACGGGTCCTTGCCGGAGAAGGCGCCACCGCCGTGACGCGCGGCACCGCCGTAGGTGTCGACGATGATCTTGCGCCCGGTCAGCCCGGCGTCGCCCATCGGGCCGCCGATCACAAAGGCACCGGTGGGGTTGATGTGATACTGCGTATCGGCGGTCAGCCATTCGCTCGGCAGCACCGGCTTGACGATATGCTCCATCACGGCCTCTTCCAGCTCATTGTGGTCGATGTCCGGTGCATGCTGGGTAGACAGCACCACGGCGTCGATGGCCACCGGCTTGCCATCCTTGTAATGGAACGTGACCTGGCTCTTCGCGTCCGGCCGCAGCCAGGCAAGCACGCCCTTGCGGCGCATCTCGGCCTGGCGGTGTACCAGCCGGTGTGCGTAGGTGATCGGTGCCGGCATCAGCACGTCGGTCTCATTGGTGGCGTAACCGAACATCAGGCCCTGGTCGCCGGCGCCCTGGTCTTCCGGTTTGGCCCGGTCCACACCCTGGTTGATGTCGGGGGACTGGACGCCCAGGGCTGTCATTACCGCGCAGGTTTCGTAGTCGAAGCCCATCTCGGAGCTGGTGTAGCCGATCGACTTGATGGTGTCGCGCATGATTTTTTCGTAATCAGGCTTGGCGTGGGTGGTGATTTCGCCGGCGATCATGACCATGCCGGTCTTGAACAGGGTTTCGCAGGCCACGCGGGCATGCGGGTCTTCGGCCAGGATGGCATCCAGCACGGCGTCAGAAACCTGGTCTGACATCTTGTCAGGATGACCCTCGGAAACGGACTCAGAGGTAAAAAGATGCTCGTTCATGTTGTTTTTTCCTTCGGAAAATAAAAAACCCGCCAGGCGGATGCTCAAGCGGGTTCTGGAAAACTGGTTTTCTTTCCGCGCTTTAGCCGTATTTCTATAGCGCCCGCAATCTGACTCAAATCGGCGCTTTGAGGCTATTCTAGAGAGGTTTGCGGGCCTGTCAACCCGCAGGCGGCGCCGGATTTCCTTTTTGCGGTGCTGGGGTAAACTGTGCGCCCCAACGGAAAAGAGGAGTTCAGCGGACATGGTTTCACTGCAAACACCGGTTTGTGATTTTGGTGCGCCCGCCATTGATTTTGCCCTGCCTGGCGTGGATGACAAGCTGTGGACACTGGAGCAGTGCCGTGGTGACAAGGGTTTGCTGGTAATGTTTATCTGCAACCACTGCCCCTATGTGAAAGCCATTCTCGACCGCCTGGTGCGGGATACCCGTGAGCTCAGGGCGCTGGGCGTGAACAGCGTCGCCATCATGTCCAATGACCCGGCTGAATATGCCGAGGATTCGTTCGAGAACATGAAAAAGGTGGCGGAGCGCGAGAATTTCCCCTTTCCCTACCTATTAGATGGAACCCAGCAGGTCGCCAGGGCCTACGGTGCAGTCTGTACCCCGGACTTCTTCGGTTACAACGCCGACCTTGAATTGCAGTACCGGGGCCGGCTGGATGCCAGCCGCAAGGAGAGTGCGCCGGCGGATGCCCGCCGCGACCTGTTCGAGGCCATGGCGCAGGTGGCGCGTACCGGCCAGGGGCCGCAGGAGCAGATTCCAAGCATGGGCTGCTCCATCAAGTGGAAGGGTGATGCGGCCTGAGCAGGCCGTATTTTATGCACACATAGAAAGAACTTTTTGAATTCAGGTGCCGCCGTCAATGATCCGTCGCAGGGCCAAATGAACGGTTGCCCCACGTCCTCATCTGGTGGAGAATGTCGCGCTCGATCCGACCCGGCGTGATCCGCCGCCAGGCCTGAAGTGGCGGCCTGCTTCGTCGGATCCGGCGATGCCGGTTGCGCAGGAGGGTTCGGCGGCCCCGGCAAGCAGAGTACAGAATTCGTTATGCGGCCACCTTCAGTCCCGGGTGGAGCCGCCTAGTTGTCGTTATTTGCAACGGCACAACCAGATTCGAGACACAAACAGGAGACAGCAATGGCCTCGCGTAAAGAACTTGCGAATGCGATACGTGCACTGAGCATGGACGCCGTACAAAAAGCCAAATCCGGTCACCCCGGCGCACCCATGGGAATGGCCGACATCGCCGAAGTGCTGTGGAACGGCCATATGCACCACAACCCCAACAACCCGAAGTGGGTCGACCGCGACCGGTTTATCCTGTCCAACGGTCACGGCTCGATGCTGATCTACTCGCTGTTGCACCTGACCGGTTACGACCTGTCCATCGACGATCTGAAAAACTTCCGCCAGCTGCACTCCAAGACTCCGGGTCATCCCGAGTACGGTTATGCGCCGGGTGTCGAGACCACCACCGGCCCGCTGGGGCAGGGCATCACCAATGCCGTCGGCATGGCGATTGCCGAAAAAGTGATGGCCGGCCAGTTCAACCGCGACGGCCACCACATTGTCGACCACAACACCTATGTCTTCATGGGGGACGGTTGCATGATGGAAGGCATCTCCCACGAAGCCTGTTCGCTGGCCGGTACCCTGGGTCTTGGCAAGCTGATCGCTTTCTGGGACGACAACGGCATCTCCATCGACGGCCACGTCGAAGGCTGGTTCAGCGATGACACGCCGAAGCGTTTTGAAGCCTACGGCTGGCACGTAATCCGCGACGTCGACGGTCACGATGCTGACGCTATCGACAAGGCGATTCACGAAGCCAAGTCGGTCAACGACAAGCCCACTCTGGTCTGTACCAAGACGGTCATCGGTTACGGTGCGCCCAACCTGTGCGGCAGTCACGATTGCCACGGTGCCCCGCTGGGTGACGACGAGATCA
The DNA here is from genome assembly GCA_011374975.1 of Gammaproteobacteria bacterium. Lineage (GTDB taxonomy): Bacteria > Pseudomonadota > Gammaproteobacteria > DSM-19610 > DSM-19610 > Thiogranum. The sequence goes on from DRNU01000055.1 coordinate 4,990, forward strand.
AGGCCACCCGCGAGAACCTCGGCTGGAACCATCCCCCGTTCGAGATCCCGGACGACATCTACGCCGGCTGGAACGCCAAGGACAAGGGTGCTGCTGCTGAAGTCGAGTGGAACGAAAAGTTTGCCGCCTACAAGGCCGCGCATCCTGACCTGGCCGCCGAGTTCGAACGCCGCATGGCGGGTGAGCTGCCGTCCAACTGGGCGGAAGGCGCCGCGAAGTTCATCAATGAAGTAAACGAAAAGGCCGAGACCATTGCGTCCCGCAAGGCCTCCCAGAACACGCTCAACGGCTTCGGCCCGCTGCTGCCGGAATTCCTGGGCGGTTCCGCCGACCTGGCCGGTTCCAACCTGACCATCTGGTCCGGTTCCAGGGGTATCAGCAACACCGTGTCCGACGGCAACTACATCTACTACGGTGTGCGCGAGTTCGGTATGTCCGCGATCATGAACGGTGCTTCGCTGCACGGCGGTTTCATCCCTTACGGTGCCACCTTCCTGATGTTCTCCGAGTACGCCCGCAATGCCCTGCGCATGGCGGCACTCATGAAAATCCAGAGCATCTTCGTTTACACCCATGACTCCATCGGCCTGGGCGAAGACGGTCCGACTCACCAGCCGGTCGAGCAGACCGCCACGCTGCGCATGATTCCGAACATGGAAGTGTGGCGTCCCTGCGATGCCGTCGAATCCGCCGTGAGCTGGAAAGCGGCTATCGAACGCAAGAACGGCCCGAGCTGCCTGATCTTCTCGCGCCAGAATCTGGAGCACCAGAACCGCAACGCCGGCCAGATTGCCGACATCGAACGCGGCGGTTACATCCTGAAGGATTGCGACGGTACGCCGGACGCTATCCTGATTGCCACCGGTTCCGAGGTGGGCCTGGCCATGCAGGCGGCTGAACAGCTCAGCGGCAAGAAGATCCGCGTGGTTTCCATGCCTTCCACCAACGTGTTCGACGCCCAGGACGAGGCCTACCGCGAGTCGGTACTGCCGTCTGCCGTGAAGGCACGCGTCGCGGTGGAAGCAGGCGTAACCGATGGCTGGATCAAGTACGTGGGCCTGGAAGGCAAGGTCATCGGCATCAACACCTTCGGTGAATCGGCGCCGGCCGGCGACCTGTTCAAGCACTTCGGCTTCACCACAGAGAACGTGGTCAAGGCCGTGGAAGACGTGCTGTAGGTTTTTGAAAGCCGTCATTGCGAGGAACGCAGTGACGCGGCAATCTCCGGGCAACGGAGTATATCGCCATGAGATTGCCGCGCTGCGCTCGCAATGACAGGAACGTATGATTTTTTTATTACAGTTAACACCAGGATAATTACGGAGAGAGAAATATGACAATCAAAGTCGGTATTAATGGTTTCGGCCGTATCGGTCGCATGGCATTCCGCGCTATTGCCAAGGACTTCGGCGACATCGAAGTGGTCGGCATCAACGACCTGCTGGACGCCGATTACCTGGCCTACATGCTGAAATACGATTCGGTGCACGGCAACTTCGACGGTGACGTCTCCGTCAGCGGCAGCAACCTGGTTGTCAATGGCAAGACCATTCGCCTGACTGCCGAGCGCGATCCTGCCGACCTGAAATGGTCTGATATCGGTGCCGAGCTGATCATCGAGTGTACCGGCTTCTTCCTCACCGAAGAAAGCTGCCAGAAGCACATCGACGCCGGCGCCAAGAAAGTTGTGCAGAGCGCACCTTCCAAGGATGGCACCCCGATGTTCGTTTATGGTGTCAACCACGAGGCCTATGCCGGTCAGGCCATTGTTTCCGCCGCTTCCTGCACCACCAACTGCCTGGCGCCGGTTGCCAAGGTGCTGAATGACAAGTGGGGCATCAAGCGCGGCCTGATGACCACCGTGCACGCTGCGACTGCAACGCAGAAGACCGTCGATGGCCCGTCCATGAAAGACTGGCGCGGTGGCCGCGGTATCCTGGAAAACATCATCCCGTCTTCCACCGGTGCGGCCAAGGCCGTGGGTGTGGTGCTGCCTGAACTGAACGGCAAACTGACCGGTATGGCTTTCCGCGTGCCGACTTCCGACGTGTCCGTGGTCGACCTGACCTGCGAGCTGGAAAAAGAAGCTTCGTACGACGAGATCTGTGCAGCCATGAAGGCAGCTTCCGAAAGCGGCCCGATGAGCAAGACCCTGGGTTACACCGACGAGAAAGTGGTTTCCACCGACTTCCGCGGTTGCGGCCAGTCCTCCATTTTCGATTCCGGCGCCGGTATCGCACTGGACGGCACTTTCGTGAAGCTCGTCTCCTGGTACGACAACGAGTACGGCTACACCTGCAACATGCTGCGTTTTGTCGAGCACGTTGCGGCTAACTAGGCTCAGTCAGGTTTGAGCCTGGTTTAAAACGAAAGTCTCGCAGAGACGCAGAGCCCGCAAAGAAATTCTTTCCTTTGCGTTCTCTGCGCCTTTGCGAGATCGACGTTTTTTCCTGAAAGAAAAAATTATTTGCCAAGCAAGCAGCCATGCTTGGCAAATGGTTTTCAGAAAATGAGTTAGGAGTTACAGGATGTCTTTTATCAAGCTGACCGATCTTGATCTTGCCGGCAAGCGCGTGCTGATCCGCGCCGACCTCAATGTACCCGTCAAGGACGGCAAGGTAACCTCCGATGCCCGCATCACGGCGTCCATGCCCACCATCGAGCACTGCATGAAAGCCGGCGCCAAAGTGATGGTCATGTCGCACCGCGGTCGCCCGGAAGAGGGCAAGGCCGACGAAGAAAACTCCATGGCCCCCATCGCCGCGACCCTGTCCGACAAGATCGGCAAGGACGTGCGTCTGATCAAGGATTACCTCGACGGCGGTTTTGACGTTGCCGAGGGTGAAGTCGTGCTGCTGGAAAACGTACGCTTCAACGCCGGTGAAAAGAAAGACGACGAGGCGCTGGCGAAAAAATACGCCGCGCTGTGCGATGTGTTCGTGATGGATGCTTTCGGTACCGCGCACCGCGCCCAGGCCTCCACCCACGGCGCGGGCAAGTTCGCCCCCACCGCCTGTGCCGGCCTGCTGCTGGCCAGCGAGCTGGATAACCTGGCCAGGGCACTGGCCGAGCCGGCCCGCCCGATGGTCGCCATTGTCGGCGGTTCCAAGGTGTCCACCAAGCTGACCGTGCTGGAAGCATTGTCGGAAAAGGTCGATCAGCTGGTCGTCGGTGGCGGCATCGCCAACACCTTCCTCAAGGCGACCGGCAAGAATGTCGGCAAATCATTGTGCGAAGACGACCTGGTCGATACCGCAAACGCCCTGATGGAAAAAATGACGGCCCGTGGCGCCACCATTCCGATCGCGGTCGACGTCGTGTGCGGCAAGAAATTTGACGAAAACGAACCGGCCGTCCTGAAAGATGCGGGCGACGTGGAAGACGACGACATGATCTTCGACATCGGCCCCAAATCCGCGCAGGAACTGGCTGACATCATCAGCAAGGCCGGCACCATTATCTGGAACGGCCCGGTCGGCGTGTTTGAGTTCGACCAGTTCGGTGAAGGCACGAAGACTGTGGCCATGGCGATTGCCAATGCCGACGGCTTCAGCCTGGCCGGTGGCGGCGATACCATCGCAGCTATCCAGAAGTACAACATTTACGACAAGGTTTCCTACATCTCTACCGCCGGTGGCGCTTTCCTCGAATACCTCGAAGGCAAGACCCTGCCGGCTGTCGCCATGCTGGAAGAACGCGCCCGCAGTTAACGGCGGCGCAATACCAGGGATAACAAGTAGCGAAATATGCAGCGTAGAACCAAGATAGTCGCAACACTCGGCCCGTCTACCGACGACCCCAAGGTGCTGGATGAAATGATCCAGGCCGGCGTGGATGTTGTCCGCGTCAACTTCTCGCACGGTGCCCCGGAAGACCACCTGCGGCGCGCCGAGGCGGTTCGTAACCGGGCGCGGGCACACGGCCGCCAGGTGGGTGTATTTGCCGACCTGCAAGGCCCGAAGATCCGTATCGACCGTTTCAAGGAAGGCAAGATCCAGCTCAAGGAGGGCGAACGTTTTGTCCTTGATGCCGCACTGGACGCGGAAGCCGGCACCCTTGAGCGCGTCGGTATCGCCTACAAGGCGCTGGTCGATGACGTAAACCGCGGCGATACACTGCTGCTCGACGACGGTGCCGTGGTGCTGTGGGTCGAGGGCGTCAAGGGCGCCGAGATTGAAACCCGTGTGGTCGTTGGTGGCACACTGTCCAACAACAAGGGCATCAACCGCCAGGGTGGCGGCCTGTCAGCGCAGGCCATTACCGACAAGGATCGCATCGATATCAAAATAGCGGCGGAGATGCAGGCTGACTACATTGCCGTCTCCTTCCCGCGCCATGCGGCCGATATCAACGAGGCACGCGACCTGTTACGCAAGGCCGGTGGTCATGGCGGTATCGTCGCCAAGATCGAACGCGCCGAGGCCATGGATGTGCTGGAAGAAATCATCGATGCTGCCGACGTGGTCATGATCGCGCGCGGTGACCTCGGCGTCGAAATCGGTGATGCTGAACTGCCCGCGGTACAGAAACGCATTATCCGTATCGCCCGTACAATGGACCGCGTGGTGATCACCGCCACGCAGATGATGCAGTCCATGATCGAAAACCCCATCCCCACACGGGCCGAGGTTTTCGACGTTGCGAATGCCGTTATCGACGGCACCGATGCGGTCATGCTGTCGGCGGAGACGGCTACCGGTAAACACGTCGCCAAGGTTATCGAAGCCATGGACCGTATCTGCCGGGGCGCTGAAGCCCAGCGTATGGATACCGCCGTGGAACGCCGCAGTGCCGTGCACTTCAAGCAGATCGACGAGGCCATTGCCAAGGCCGCCATGTACACCGCAAACCATACCGGTGTTAAGGCTATTGCCGCGTTAACCGAGTCCGGATCGACTCCGCTGTGGATGTCACGCATCAGTTCCGGCATCCCGATCTACGCCTTGACGCGTCATGTCGAGACGCGTAGAAAGGTAACCCTTTATCGCGGCGTCTACCCCGTCAGTTTTGACGTCACGACCACGGATCACGCGCAGGTCAATCGCGAGGCGATCGACGAACTGATGCGACGTGGCGCAGTCCGTGACGGCGACCTTGTGATCATCACCAAGGGTGATCTGATGGGTGTGCACGGTGGCACCAATGCCATGAAAATCATTCGCGTCGGCGAACACGTCGTCAACATGGAATGACGCGTGCGCCGGGCGCAACAACCGACAATATTTAACGACTGAACCAACACCGAGGATACCAACATGGCTCTGATTTCCATGCGTCAACTACTCGATTTTGCGGCCGAGAACGATTTCGGTATGCCCGCATTCAACGTCAACAACATGGAGCAGGTGCATGCCATCATGCAGGCTGCCGATGAGACCGACAGCCCGGTCATCATGCAGGGTTCCGCCGGTGCGCGTTCCTATGCGGGCGAACCCTTCCTGCGCCACCTGATCACCGCCGCGACTGAAATGTACCCGCACATTCCGATCGTCATGCACCAGGACCACGGTTCCGAGCCGGCTGTCTGCCTGCGCTCCATCCAGTCCGGTTTTACCTCGGTCATGATGGACGGTTCGCTGATGGCCGACATGAAGACGCCTTCGACCTTTGAATACAACGTCGATGTTACCCGTACCGTGGTACAGATGGCACACGCCGGCGGCGTGTCCGTGGAAGGCGAGCTGGGTTGCCTGGGTTCACTGGAAACCGGTGAAATGGGTGAGGAAGACGGTCACGGCGCGGAAGGCAAGCTGTCCATGGACCAGCTGCTGACCGATCCCGAAGAAGCCGCCAGCTTCGTCAAGGAAACCGGCGTTGACGCACTGGCTATTGCCATCGGTACCAGCCACGGCGCCTACAAGTTCACCCGTCCGCCGACCGGTGACATTCTCGCCATCAGCCGCATCAAGGAAATCCACGCGCGCCTGCCCAACACCCACCTGGTGATGCACGGTTCATCTTCCGTGCCGCAGGAATGGCTGAAGATCATCAACGAGTATGGCGGTGAAATGGGTGAAACCTACGGTGTGCCGGTTGAGGAAATTCAGCAGGGCATCAAGCACGGCGTACGCAAGGTCAACATCGATACCGACCTGCGCATGGCCTCCACCGGCGCCATCCGCAAGCACCTGGCGGAAAACAAGTCCAACTTCGATCCGCGCAAGTTCCTCAAGGCATCCACTGCGGCCATGAAGGACATCTGTAAAGCACGTTACGAGGCATTCGGTTGTGCCGGTCATGCATCCAAGATCAAGATCATCAGCCTGGACGACATGGTTGCCCGTTACACTTCCGGCGAGCTGGATCCGAAAGTTAACTAGGCCATTCGGCTGTAACAAAAAAGGCGGCCTTCAGGCCGCCTTTTTTGTGGGTGCGCTAAAAACAGTTACTGGCGCAGCAGTTCATTGTTGTCGGTGTGTTCAAAAACCTTGCCGTATATATCTACGATTGTGGTCTCCGCGTACGTCAGTTTTCCGCCTCCCGCCGTGATGGTGTGACGGAATTCCGTGGTGCGCGCCATCTCCTGCATAAACGGCGACTGGATTATTTTCCAGTCCCTGTCGTCGACATGGGCGGCGACTTCTATCGTTACACTGCCTGCCGTATTGTTGTTACCAGTGTATTTCCCGCCGGCGAGCACGCAGACCCCGCGGGGGATGGTCAGGGAGTGCATGACGAGCTTGCCCACCGGGTCCCACATCCAGTAGCCGGTTTCATCGTGAAAGACTTCGTCGTTCGATTTGCGTTTGACGATCTGGCGATAATGCAATGCTGAAAGAACCTGTGCCTCGGCGTTGGTGACGTCGCCGATTGCCGTAAAGGTAATGGTTTCGTAATAAGGGTTGTTCTCACTACCGTCCGGTTCCGGGGCGACATCGAGTCCCTTGTCGCCCTTCCAGACGCCGATCAGTTCTTCCAGGGGGCCGTAATCTATATCTGCTTTATCATTCATGCTATTGACCTGAAGTAGTGGTTATATCCCGTGTCTGGAATGGAACATCCTGGCGGTAAACCCGCCGATTGCGCCGCAAATGGCCTGTGGTACAGCAGAGAACAGCAATACATCGATAATGAATCCGCCAAATACCAGCAGGCTCGCTGTCATCGTAAAGTAGCCGGGGCCGACAGTTAAAAGGTTCACCAGGGATATTGAGGCGGCGCCTGCCATGGCAATGCCGATACCGCCTCCGGCGCGGACTAAAAAAAAACCGGCAACAAAAGGCAGCAATGCAATCAAGGTGATCAGGAAGGCAGTGTCTAATGTGTTAATCCCTCCCGGGTCACGTGTGTAATGCAGGGCGCCCGGAATAATTGCGATTATCCAGACCGGGAGCATTATCCGGAGGAATGTTTTTGTGTTCATTGTCCTGGTCATTAATAATCCAGATGGAAATCTCTCGATATCCCAGTATAGAATTTTCGCAGCAATTCTGATTTTTTGCGAATCCGCGGATATTTTTCCGCCAGCTGCCTGAGTTGCCGGGGATGCGTAAAAGCCATTTCTGCGTACAGGTTGAAATCATTTTCCAGCGTAGAGTATCCGTACTTCGATAGAAATCCCTCGGAATAAAGACTTTCATCGCCCCCGTCGTCTTCACCATCAGTAATCGCCTGTAATATCTGCCTGTCGGATTTGGCATAGACATGTCTGCCAGGATTGACTGAATTCCATTCCTCTGTGGGGAAGTCATAGTTCCTGAAGAAAATTGAACTCATTTCGTGGTGGAAAAGCGTGGCAAAATAACTGTCATCGTATCCTTCAACCGTGTTGCCTCCCGTAAGATAGATGCTGTGATCCAGCGATGTGCCACCATACTGGACACCGAAAAAGCCAAGGCTGTTTAACAAATAAACAGTCGCCAGGTTCTGGCGGATAACATCTGCCGGATACTTGTCCAGTTCATGCGCCAGAACGGGTAAATAGCGGCACAGGTTGGCCTTTGTCATGGGTTCGGCTGTGCCGTTTGCCGGTGGATTTCGCCACAGCTCGGGGATGGCTGCATCGCCGGTTTCATATTCGACCGCTATACCATATTTACGCTCGATGGCCTGTGCGCTTTCATCGATGTCGCCAGACACAAGGCAGGAAATTTCCGACCATAGCTGTACCGGGCTGCGGCCCTGTAGCAGGTACAGGCCGAGGATGGCCAGAACAACAGCAGCTATTATCCTAGATCTGGTCCGGAGCAACGCCGTGGCCTTCAATGCGGACAGGCACGCCTGTATTCACGGTCTTGAAAATGGCAATGCCTCCCGTGAACATTGCGGCAGCGGCTGCAAAACTTGGCGCATCATCTGCGATACCAAGACCCAGCGTTGCGACATCTTCGACAATTGTGGCAACAATGACAAGACCGGCGCCGGCTACCAATGCTCCGCCAAGCAGGTAGTCCCATCCCGGGCTTGAGTCAGGCACAGGTTTTGCGCTGGGTATAGGGACTGGTTGCGGTTTTGCCGTGGGTGGACGCGGCGTGATTTCTATTTCAATGCTCAGGCCGTTCGCCAGGTAAAAATGCTTGCCGATTTTTCCTTTAATGTCAGGCGCGATAATGCTCCCCTTCAGAACAGGCAATCCTGTTTTTGATGACATGCCCGCTGAAGCCCGGGTTTTTGGCGCGTACGGGGAATTTGAATGGGTGGTAAAACCGCATTCAAAGCTGATTTCATTTGTGGTGGCGTTGAAGCCTATCTGTGTTTCAGAAACGAGTTTGCCAAAGGCATGGTCCGCTTCCCTTTTGGCTGTGATTTCAAAGCCGGATCTTGTGAGGGTGACAAAATCGACAGGGTTCATGGCCTGCAGGGTGATAGAGCCCTTGAGGCTAATGGTGGCAATATGGGCGGGCGATGCTACCGTGATTGAAGGAAGGTCGTCCAGGCTGTATTTGAACGGGATGCTCCGGACTTTTTGTTTTGCCCTCGATTTCCCTGCATTTGGCCCGGGTTTTGCGCTTGGGGCACGCGGTCTGGTAACCGGTGCAGGTCTGGCTACACTGTTCGATACCGGGAGTCGTATTGTCTGGCCTACAAAGATAAGGTCCGGATCCGCAATTAACGTACCGGAGTGTGTGTTTGCCGCCCTTCGATTATTGTAGTCGTAGATTTCAGGCCAGCGCAAAGGGTCGCCAAGGTGTTTGGCTGCTATATCCCACAAAGTGTCACCATGCTTTACGCTGTACAGTTTGTCCGGCATGTTTTTCTCCTTTGCCCGCAATGCGGGAATGTAAGTTCCAGTCCGTGTGTTTGCAGCAGGGTTCTTGCCGAGGTTTTTGATCAGTACGGTGGAAAAGGTATGCCATGCGAAAATCTGTCCGGCGATGCCTGTAACCTGGCCAGAGGGTTCAAAGGCGATGTGTTCAAAAAAACGTACCGCTTACCTGCCCTCTGCATGCATAGCAGCCTGATAGCCGTTTTACTCTTTTCCAAATTGGATGACAAGGCCGGGCAGGGTTCATTGCAAGCTTACAGGACCAGCGGGTTGTCGAGAGCGGCAGCCTGTTCGCGCAGACTGAGAATATGCTCCTCCCAGTAACGGGGTGAATCGAACCAGGGGAAGGCCTGCGGGAAGGCCGGGTCGTCCCAGCGGCGCGCGATCCAGGCGGCGTAGTGCATGATGCGCAGGGTGCGCAGCGCCTCGATAAGGATAGCGCTGCCACGGTCGAAATCATAAAAGGTCTGGTAGCCTTCCAGCAGGTCTTCGAGCTGGGCGCGCATCTCGTCCTGTTCTCCGGACAGCAGCATCCACAGGTCCTGGATGGCGGGGCCGGTACGGCTGTCGTCGAGGTCGACAAAATGCGGGCCGCTGTCGGTCCACAGGATATTGCCGGGGTGGCAATCGCCGTGCAGCCTGATCTGTGCCACGGGGCCGGCGGCATCGAACAGGTTGTGTATCTGCCCCAGCAGGTCGCTGGTGAGTGTGCTGTAGGCTTCAACAAGGTAGTCCGACAGGAACCCCTGTTCGAGCAGGAACTCACGCGAGGCATCACCCAGGGTTTCGATGTCGAGCCGCGTGCGGTGCCGGAACTGCCGGGTGGCACCGACGGCATGCATGCGGCCCAGAAAGCGTCCCATCTGCTGGCGCTGTTGTGCGGTATCGAGGTCCGGCCAGCGACCGCCGCAGCGGGGCGATACGGAGAACAGAAAGCCGCCCTGTTCGTGCAAGGTCTCGCCATCGGCATTAACAAGTGGCGCAATAACCGGGATTTCGTGCCCGGCCAGTTCGGCGGTAAAGGCGTGCTCTTCCAGGATGGCATCCCTGGACCAGCGTCCCGGGCGGTAGAACTTGGCGATGACGGGTGTGCTGTCCTCGATGCCGATCTGGTAGACACGGTTTTCATAGCTGTTCAGCGCCAGCAGGCGGCCGTCGCAGGGAAAGCCCTGGCTCTCCAGCGCATTCAGGATGAGGTCCGGGGTGAGCTGGCTGTAGGGGTGGGCGGCTGAGTCTGTTGGCATGGCCGGATCATACCGAAAACAGCCGCCGGGGCCCCGAATTTTGACCGGGATCAATGCAAGGCCGGATTCCGAATAAAAGGACTTGCGAATATTCGCATGTTCTTAAATAATTACCGTGTGAGTGGCTATTTTTCTCATTATTGATATGTAAGGAGACTTGCTATGAAACTGAAAAAACTCTTTATTGCAGCAACGCTGGCCGGGGCAACGGCACTGGCGGTGACGCCGGCCCAGGCCTGGTGGGGTCCCTGGAACGACGGCTGGGGCAACAACGGCTGGAATGACGGCTGGGGCAACAATGGCTGGGGCGACGGTCTTGGCGATTTGTGGGGCGACGGCGATTTCAGCATGGGCTTCAGTGCGCGCGGTTCCGGCAGGGGCTACGGGCGCGGCTATGGCCGTGGTTATAACGACTATTACAACCGTTACTATGGTGGCTATGCACCGTATTACTACGGTCCGCCTCCGTATTACGGGTATGGCTGGTCGCCCTATGGTGCACCCTATGGCGCACCGCAGGCTGCCGCACCGCAACAGCAGGCACCGGCTGGCAAATAGTAAGACGTTGAAAATTACAAAAAAAGAGCCCCTCGCAAGAGGGGCTTAATAACGTTAAGGAACGAACAGAAAACAAACTGCTCAGGTGTATTGATGCAGTTTGCAGGTAATATATTCCGCTATCCGTCTGTACAACCCGCATCGCGTTTGGCCGTTGCTGCGCCGAACTGATTCCTCCAGCTCAGGCTGTCCCCGTCCGCAGCAAGCGAGATTGTATCAACCAGGGGCCATTCGAAGATCCACTTGTTATTCGCGCTACTCCAGGTGCCGCTGAAGGCCCCGCCGTTGATTGAAGCGTCGGACCGGATTGTCACGGTGATGCCTGTGTTCCACAGCCAGGATCCTGTTACACCCGGTACGTTACCTGACTTGCGGGTGGCGGAGACCGGTATGCCGAAATTGTTGGTGCCACTCAGCGTGCTGCCATCCGCTGACAGGGTCAGAGTGTCGATGAAGGACGGCCAGGTAATGGTGTAGTTTTTGCCGGTTCCGTCTGCCGTTTTCCAGGTGCCGCTGAACGGCCCGTTACGCGCGATACCCTCGGCGTCGATAACGATGTGGGCGCCGTTCGACCAGTTCCAGCACCCGGTAAGCAGGGCGCTCCCGGAGGCTGCGTTACGGCGCGGCCCGGATTCCGGTCCGCTGTCCGGGGCAGGTGCAGTCTGTTGAGCAGTGCCGGCTTGAGGGTTGGAAGCAGCCGGTTGTCGGCTGCTCGCATAGAACTGGTAGCCGCCCCACAGGAGCACTCCGGCGACAGATGTCTGCAGCCACTTTTTCATGGGCAGCGTGTTGCGCTTACCCTGAGATGTCGCGGGTATCGCCGCCTGTGGGGCCTCGGGTGTATCGTCAGCCTCCGGCTGTGCCGGTTCCGGCAGGTGTGTAAATAGGGTTTCTTCAGCAACGCCTAGTGCCTCCGCAATGCTTCTGGCTGTGCTCCCGGTTACAGAACCCCAGTCGCCGGTCTCCAGCAGCTCGAAAAATCGGAGCGGCAGTGCGGCTTTTTCCGCCAGTTGTTCCTGGCTCAGCCCGCCTTGCCAACGTGCTGCTGTCATCGCTTCGTGATCCAGTCGTAAACGTTGCTCCGTTTGCAGCAGGTTGCCGGTGCGCCGTCCGGCCCCCTCTTTGCCGTCGTAAAAACTCCGGTGCTCTACCAGTTCTCGCCATGGCACCAATGTCCCGTTTTCCGATTGCGTGAAGTGACAAAAACTTTTCAGTGCGCGTGGTGTGTGGTGCCCCCACCGGTTTCTTGTGCGGCCCTTGATGATATCCCTGGCCGCATAGTAGATCCCCTGGGCGCCGGACTGGCCGCTGGCGGCAAAGTGACTGGGGCGCATCTGGAATGTCTCGAACAGCAGGATCACGCGCTGCGCGTCCACGGCGTAATAGCCGGTATCGCCTGCCTGTCCGTGAGTATGGATGTTGTCAGTCGGGTGTGTCATGTAATAAATGCGGTTGTTTAATATTAATTAATATTAAAAATCAGCTTGTTATGGAAATCTTCCTTGGGAAAGCGGCTAATGGCCGTGCGAATTTTTTACGCGCTTATTCACATGTCTCAAAGGAGAAAATGCTATGACAATTAGAACACATATTCGTGCGGTTCTGTTTATGCTCGCGCCGCTTATCCTTGCTGCCTGTGGTGGTGGAGGCTCGGGTAGCAATGTGTCGGCTGCCGCAGTGGAAGGGCAGTTTATCGACAGTATTGTCATCGGGCTGCGCTACGAAACGCCGACGACATCCGGCTTCACGGATGAACAGGGGCACTTCAACTATCGGCCCGGTGAAACGGTCCGCTTTTTCGTTGGCGACATTTTTATCGGCGAAGCCGTGGGGCAGGCGCTGATTACGCCGGTGGAACTGGTGGCCGGCACCGTCGACGAGAATGACAGCCAGGTGCTCAACATTGTTGTATTCCTGCAATCCGTCGATGACGATGGCGATGAATCCAATGGCATCAGAATTACCACCGTGGCCAATGATGCGACAGCGGGGCAGACCGTCGATTTTACGCTGGCAGAGGGTGTATTCGATACAGACGGGGCGCTCCAGGTATTGATCAATACCATTACCGCAAGCAACGGCATGGCCCGTGGACTGGTGCCGCGAGACCAGGCCAGGGCTGTCTTCGGGGGCAACCTGCTGGGCCTGCTGGCCGGGGAATACCGGGGTACGTTTACGGGTGATGACACGGGCAACTGGGTCGCCAGGGTTGATGCCAACGGCAACATCACAGGTATAAGTACATCGGATAGTTTCGGTGCCGATGCGATCTCGGGCGCCCTGTCCAGCAGCGGTCAGGCGAATATAAGCGGAAGCGTGGGAACGGCCGTGTTCTCCGGGATTTTCAGTCGCAGCGGTGAAGCGGCCGGCAGCTGGCAGGATGATGACGGCGCCACCGGTAGCTTTACGGGCAGCCGGGTATCACAGGCTGCGCCACCGTCCACAGGTGACGGTACTCCGCCAGCTGGCGGCACGGGTTCGGGTAGTTTGTCGCTGACGGGTATCGACAGTGCTGTTATTGGTGCCGCCTTCACCCCGAATACCGGTGTTGCGGTTATCGACGATCCCTTCTTCGGGACGGGTAATGTGTCCGTTAACTGGAACCAGACTTTTGTCGGTGAATCGCCAGCCGGTGTGGAGTCACGCACATTGTCGTTCCTGTTCAACGAGAACGACGGGAATATCCGCAGCGTTGGTTATCTGCGTTCGTTCATTACCCAATCCGGTATCAGCTTGTACATCTACAGCCTGGATTGTGAGCTCAGCCCGCAACTGTGTGCTTCAATCGTACTTGGCAGTGGCAACCGGCAGATAACATTTAATAACACGATGCTGGCGGCTGACAGCGACAGTGAGAATGCAGCAGCAGGCGCTATTGAGCTGATGGGCTCATTGAACTGGTGACAGGGGCGTGAAGGGTCATGTGTGGCGTCGTGCCCGGTGCGCGGCGCTATTCTTCCTGCGGTTGTCCCGGGGGGATGTTCTGCTATCCTGTCGTCCTGATTCCAGGCCAATGACCGGCTTGCAGAATAATAAATACTACATGGAAGATGTTCTTATGAATAACAAGAAGAATATCCGGCTGTTGTGGCCGGCAAGTTTATACCCGCTGAAAAGTATCACCCGGGTGTTTTCGTTTATCGTGATGGTTTTCTGCAGTCATGCTGCGCACGCTGACTGCATCGATGCAGCAGGCCTTACGCCTGTCGAAATACTGGCAGCAGCAAACAGACAACAAATCTCGATCCTGGAGACTGTGACCTCGAAACAGGCGGCCGCCGCAGCGGTTCCGGTACTGGAAGCGTGCAAACAACAAAAACGTAAAGCCAAAA
>DRNU01000056.1 GCA_011374975.1 Gammaproteobacteria bacterium
GCAAAACGCATCCAGTCCACTGTCATCGGTGCGGGCCGCTCGACGTCACCGTAGATAATCGGCGGCTTGACGCAACGCGAGCCGTAGGATTGCACCCAGCCGTTCGCGGTAAAGGCAAAACCGTCGAGCAGCTCACCGAAGTATTCCACCATGTCGTTGCGTTCCGGCTCGCCGTGCACCAGCACATCCAGGCCCAGGGCTTCCTGGCGCTGCACGGTATCGGCAATTTCAGCCTCCATGCGGGCCCGGTACTCCGCCGCGTCGATCACGCCCTGCCGGTAGTCACGGCGTGTGGCACGAATGTCCGGCGTCTGCGGGAAAGAGCCAATGGTGGTGGTCGGAAACTCCGGCAATTTGAGCCAGGCATGCTGTAGCGGTGCCCGCTCGGCATAAGGCCGGTTGCGCCGGGCCATCGCAGCATCCACGGCGGCCAGGCGGGCGATGACTGCCGGCCGGTGAATATCGGTCGAACTGCGGCGTGCGGCAAGGGCCGCGCGCGATGCTTCCAGCTCCCCTGCAACAGCAGCACGCCCTGCCTCGAGCGCCCGCCCCAGCAGGGCGATCTCATCAAGCTTCTGGGTGGCAAATGCCAGCCAGCATTTGAGGTCTTCCGCTATACCGGTTTCCGCAGCCAGGTCGACCGGCACATGCAGCAATGAACAGGACGGCGCCAGCCACAGGCGATCCCCGAGCCGTTCGCGTGCCGCCTCCAGGACGGTCAGTGCACCCTCAAGATCGGTACGCCAGATGTTGCGGCCGTCGATAACGCCGACCGACAGAACCTTGTAGGCCGGCAACCGGTCCAGCACCGAATTCAGTTGTCCGGGTGCACGTACCGCATCGATATGCAGACCATCCACCGGCAGGCCGCAGGCCAGACCGAGGTTATCGCCCAGCGCGCCAAAATACGTCGCCAGCAGACGTTTCACGCCACCGGACTGCCAGCGACTGTAGACAGATTCAAACGCCGTCTTCCAGGCCTGCGGCAGATCCAGCACCAGGACAGGCTCATCAACCTGTACCCAGGTCACCCCCTGCGCCCTGAGACGATCGAGAATTTCACCGTAGACCGGTAGAAGCGCGTCGAGCAATTCCAGCCGGTCAAAGTCGCCGCCCTTGCACTTGCCCAGCCACAGGTAACTCAGCGGCCCGAGGATCACCGGCTTGACCGCGTAACCGAGGGCCTGCGCCTCGGCCACCTGGTCGAACAGTTGCGATGACGACAGGAAAAAACGCTGCCCGGCATGAAACTCCGGCACCAGGTAGTGATAGTTGGTATCGAACCACTTGGTCATCTCACAGGCTGCCGCAGGTTGCCCCGAAGGTGCACGACCGCGTGCCATGCGGAAGCAGGTATCCAGGTCGACATCACCACCGGTATGACCAAAGCGCGGCGGTACTGCACCCAACAGACAGGACATATCCAGCACCTGGTCGTACCAGCTGAAATCACCCACCGGGATGAGATCCAGCCCGGCCCGGGCCTGCACTGCCCAGTGCCGCGCACGCAACGTCCGGCCGGCCTGCTCCAGGTCTTCGCGACTGCTCTCGCCGCCCCAGTAGGATTCCAGGGCCCGTTTCAGTTCGCGTTGTGCGCCGATGCGCGGAAATCCCGGGTTATGCGTGGTGCTCATGTCGCTGTCCTTTCATGTTGTTATTACTTGTGCGGCAGTATGGAGAGCCCCTAGAATGGTTTCAATTTCATATTTTTACTACATAACATGAATATTATTCATAATGATTCTTGAACTCAGACACCTGCGCAGTTTTATTGCGATCGAGGACACCGGCAGCCTGGCGCGCGCCGCCGAGCGCCTGCATCTCACCCAGTCGGCACTGTCGCACCAGATCAAGGCGCTGGAACGCTACTACGAAACCCCGCTGTTCCTGCGTTCGACCAGGCCGCTGAAACTCACGCCCGCCGGCCGCAAACTGCTGGACCTGGCACGACGGGTACTACCCGGCGTGGAACAGATCGAAACGGAACTGAAACGTGTTGCGCAGGGTGACGCCGGCCGCCTGCACATCTCGATCGAGTGCCACGCCTGTTTCGAGTGGCTGCTGCCGCTGCTGGACCGCTACCGCGAAGAATGGCCGGAAGTGGAAGTGGATATCCGCCTGGGTGTGAGCTTTGACCCGATCCCCGCCCTGCAGAACGGTGTGGTTGACCTTGTCATCAGTTCGGACCCGGTCACGCACAGCGACCTGGTCTTCGAACCGCTGTTCGACTACCAGGCGCTGCTGGTACTGGATCGCAAACATGCGCTGACGGAAAAAGACTCTGTGGAAGCCGGCGACCTGGCTGACCAGACACTTATTACCTACCCCGTTGAACGCAGGCGTCTGGATGTCTTTACCCGTTTCCTGCAACCGGCCGGCGTGGAACCCGCCGCCATCCGCCAGGCTGAACTGACAGCCATCATCCTGCAACTGGTCGCCGCTCAGCGCGGTGTGGCGGTACTGCCGGACTGGGTAGTGTACGAGCCGGTGCAGCAACAACGCCTCGCGGTGCGCGCACTGGGAAAATCCGGGATGTTCGGCACGCTGTACGCCGCCGTGCGCCGTGCCGAGCGTCCGGCTGCATATATGGAAGCATTTATCGGGCTGGCGCGCGCCGTGCCGGGGCAGCGAGATCCGGAAACCCCGGCAGAACAAGACAAATACCTATAGATGTATGTCCATTCACCCCGGATTTTACTCATTCAGGGTAAAGATCAGTTCCCCACCGCCGATTTACTGCAACACATAATGGATTAACCCCTGACAAACAACTGTTAACCTATTGGTATAACTATGAATAACAACCTCCAGAACGGTCTTATAGCACGTCTTAAACAGCACGGATGTCTGTTACTTGCCGGCATGGCGCTGGCAATTACGGGCAGCAACCCGGCCCTGGCGGTAGACGACTCGTACCTGAACCAGCTCGATACTGAAGCCGCCGACAGCACCACGCCGAACGCTGCAACCGAGCGCACAAAGATCAAGCAACAAAAATTCGAGTACATCCTTAAAGCGGAAAAACCCTCGACCTACGAGCTCTACAGCAAGCTCAGTGACAACCACAAACTGGAAGTTGTCGAAGACTATGCCGCCAGAAAACGCTTATCGAGGTCCAGCGGGCTGATAGCCGAACTCTACTTCAAGGAAAAATAGACAACACTGTCTGCAAAGCAAAGCGCTCAAGGAACCACACTATGAAAATATCCACAATGATCGGGAAATCCGTGCTTCTACTGACCTGTATGATGGCCGCCAACAGCTACGCAATGGATGTCAATATCGCACCCGAGCTTCCCTACGTTACGACCCGGCATGACGGCAGGATTGTAAAAATCCAGCGCATACAGGACCAGGAGAACAGGCTGGCAGACGGTTTCACAAAAACCTCCAGGCAATGCCCCCCGTTTTGTGTGCAACCGATCCAGGTTGCACCCGGGGTCAATACCATCGGGGAGCTTGAACTGCTGGAATTTATCAGTAAAAAGCTGAACAGGGGCAGTGGCGTGCTGGTTGATGCACGCACACCATCGTGGCATAAAAAGGGCACCATCCCGGGCTCGATCAATATCCCCTTTACATTATTCGACCCGAATCAGCCTGAAGAAATAACGACCGAGGCACTGGGAAAACTCGGCGCCTACAGGAAAGTCGACCCCTCGTTTATCGATAACATGTGGGACGAGGTAAAGAGTCTGTCAGGCGACAACAGCGCCGGAAAAATATGGGACTTCTCACGCGCCAGGGAAGTCGTCCTGTGGTGTAACGGCATGTGGTGCGGCCAGTCTCCCCGGGCCATCAGGAACCTGCTGGAGCTGGGCTACCCGGCGGAAAAGATTCACTACTATCGCGGCGGCATGCAGGCCTGGAAACAACTCGGGCTCACCGTCATTGTCCCGGAACGGACCGAACTGTCACAGCGCTGAACAGGGACCTGTAAAACTCAAGGGGGATGCCCTGCATCCCCCTTGAGGGTCTTTCTCCCCGGCAATATACCTATGCCACCACAGTCACCTTCGCGTGAGTTGTACCCAGCACTTCACCGGAAACCCAGTGAATAATATCGGTGCTGATGATGTATTCACCCGGCTCGGTTGGTGCAAAAATAACATCATAGCGTTCGGCTGAATGTGCCCTCAGCTCTGTTGCCTGGACAGGATTTGGCAGGGGGCGGCCGTCAGACATATAGACGGTGCCGGTCAGTCCGCCGAAATCAATCCGCTGCGGGTGGTAGCCTGCGCAGATATAACGCGCCAGCAGTTTTTGCCCTACCTGCACCACAGGAGAAATCGCGGCCGCGCCAAAAGCGGATGACCCGCTGCCATCGACACCGGTAATCACAAAATAGTCCGGGTTCAGGTCATTCAGACCCACATCGGCGCCACAGGTGCCGGCACTCCAGGGCAGTGTATGCCAGGAAGAGTCGATTTCATCCACCACCCAGAAAGCCTCCACATCATAGGTGGGGCCATTCTCGTACAGCGTGCCGGGACCTTCCGGCGGATCGACAATCAACGCACCATACATACCCATTTCAGCGTGTAACACGGTATTGGTGTGGCAATGATAGAAATAGGTACCCGCATGCATGGGCCGCCATTGATACGTGAAACTGGTGCCCCGCACATCCCAGGTAAGGTGGCCTACGCCGTCACTTTCCCAGCCGGGTTCGATGCCATGATGGTGGATGGTATGAGCCCACATCATGTTGACCGACAGGATCGAGTGCACGATCTGCCCCTGGGTAACACGCATGGCGGCAGAAGGAAATGTAGCGCCGCCCATGCCACCGCCACCACCATCGGAGAAGCCCCACATATTGACAGTTCTGCCATCATCCATGGTAAGCGGTATATTCATGTCGATGCTGCGCTGGAAAACCACATCGGGTGTCACCAGCGTATTGTTGGCCTGCAGATTGTTATCGTAGATAAAACAGGCACCGCCCATACCGCCGCCGCCACCTCCGCCCATGCCCATCGCGTATACAGGCCGCTGCAAGCGTTTTTTAGTGTTGAGTTTCATGATCTGCTCCCCCCTTATTCAAAAAATATGTCGGTAATGGCACCGAACAGGTAATAACCACCGGCTGCAGTCTGTGACATTTCAGAATGCAGGTGCATGGGATATTCACCATGGGTGGCAGGCGGCCAGGAATCGGGGGGTACATCGTAGGGATAGATCATATCGAGTATGCCGCGGTTTCCATCCAGGTACAGGCAGTCTTTTTCCCACACATCGGGGCGTATCTGACCGTTTTCAGTCAGCCATTCCATGTGATTGCCATGAACATGCACCGACTGGGCCGCCAGGCCGGCGTTGAGAATACGCACCAGCGTACGGTCGCCTATACTGCCATGCAGGGCCGAACGGGGATCGATCATACTATTGACGTTGGGGTCCGCATTGCCCGGGGCGCCCGGCGGACGACCACCCAGGCCGTTCAGGGTAAAATAGCGCGGAACATAGGCGGTATTGGGCGTCAGTCCCTGGCGCAGACGGTCGTTCCAGGCCGGGTCGATATCATGGAACAACCAGAACTGCTGCTGCACAAAAGTCCGGCTGCCGGGATACAGTTCGTTGGAACTGTTTTGAGGCATAACGGCAAAACCACCGTGCAACCCTAGCAGTTGATTGTAAACACCGTTGGCATTGTCGTAGAACATATAGGTGCCGGGATTACCGGCAGTAAAACTGAACGTCCTGCTGCTGAATGCGCCGACAACACCGCTGTCAGCCATCCCGTCGATGACAAAGTTATGCTCCGTGGCCAGTGTGTTAACCAGGGTAATTTCAACAGTGTCTCCTTCCTGGACAATCATGGATTCACCCGGCACATCAAGTGTGCCCGATGAATTGCTGTAACCGCGGAAATAGACACTGGTCCCGTCTATCTGGTTTATGAAACCGTCAGTGATATAAAGGGTTTTGGTGATGGTTGCGGCCCGGGCCCTGGGTGACCAGGTCAGCATCCCCGTGGAACCGGTGATAGCGCCGGCCAGTCCTGCAGTACCGGCTTTTAAAAAGTCTCTCCTCTTCATGCGTTCGCCCTCCCTGGTGCGAATACAAAAGCATTCGTAACTTGAGAATAAGGAAGACGCATTCAGGAAAAATGATCAGGCTGCCATGCGGGCAAAAAGGCCGATATGACAAAAGACGGGCTGACCAATAAAATCCCTGTCAGAAAAACAGACCCATGCAGTTTCCTTACTCCATGTGGTAAATATAAATTAAACCAGCACGCCGGATAATAATAAAATCATTGACGCAGATCAACCAACCGGGAAAAAGCCTGTATTTTTCCCCGGATCACTGCTGAAGTGTATATATATGGCAACCGCGAAATTCAGATTCTACGAGGAGCTCAACGACTTCCTGCCACCTGACAGGCGCAAGGTCGAATTCAGTCATCACTTTGAACGGCGCACCTCGATCAAGGATATGATTGAATCGTTCGGGGTTCCGCACCCGGAAATCGACCTGATCCTGGTCAATGGCCGGTCTGTTGATTTCTCCTGTATCGTGGCTGACGGCGACCGTGTCAGCGTCTACCCGGTATTTGAATGCCTGGACATCTCGCCGTTGCAACACCTGCGACCGGAGCCATTGCGCAATCCGCGCTTCGTCGTGGACTGCAACCTGGGGCGGCTGGCACGCTACCTGAGACTGCTGGGACTGGACACCCTGTACCGGAACAACTACACGGATGAGGAAGTAGCGGACATCAGCCGGCAACAGCAGCGTATCATCCTGACCCGGGACCGGCGCCTGCTGCTGAGGAAAATCATCAGCCACGGACTGTTCGTACGCGCCGTGCAGCCCCGGGAACAGGTCCGGGAAGTGCTGGCACGGCTGGACCTGTACAGGAAAGTCAGGCCATTCACCCGCTGCACACACTGCAACGCCATGCTGCACAGCGTGGAGAAACAGCGTATAGAAAAGGATCTTCAGCCGAAAACCCGCAAGTACTACCAGCGGTTCATGCAATGCCCTGACTGTAACCGGATTTACTGGCAAGGCAGCCACCATGACCGGTCGCAACGGCTGATAGACAAACTGACTGCTATCCCCTGAAACACGCCCGGCAAACAAACCCGGCCCTGTGCCCGCCTTCCCTGGCGGGCACGTCCGTTATTCCTGCACTTCAATCCGCCGTACGCGCGCCGACTCGGCAATCGGCAGGCGTACAGTCAGTACGCCGCGCCGGTAGCGGGCTTTCACTCCCGATGCCTCGACATTACGCGGCAGCGGGATACTGCGCTCGAAACTGCCGTAAGCACGTTCCATCACATGATAACGGCCGCGTTTCTGCTCGCGCTCCATGCGCTTTTCTCCGCGCACCTGTAACACGCCGTTGACCACGCTGATATCAAAATCAGCCGGCTCGAGCCCGGGGGCTTCGAGTCGCACGATAATCTCGTCATCTCGTTCCTCGAGCTCAGCCGCAACAACGCCCCAGCGCATGGCGCGCCGCATCAGCTCATCCTCTACGCTCCCGACGCCCTCGCTTTTCCGGTGCGGCTGAAAACGGGTTATGGCCTGTGATGCACGCTCGCGCAACTGCTGCCAGCCTTCCGCCAGCGACTCCCACGCACGTTCCAGCCCTTCTCCCAAATATGCCAATGTACTCATGGTGTTACCTCCCAAACGATAAAACCGGGTGACTCACCGTTTAAATGGGAATTGTCTGAGCGGATTTCAATAGCCTCTTCCGGGCCTGGCGGCCTAAAGTTTACGTCGTGCTGACCGAAAATGCCCAATAGCTTTACGGGAATGCGCCGACAGGATCTTCGGCACAAACAACAGGATTTAGGGAGAAATCATGTTCCAGTATGCAAACCAGCCTCAATCGATCAGCAGGGTCCTGGATAACGGCATCCGGCTTTGCCTGTCCAGCTTCAAGTCAGTCGTCGGCATCGCCTTTGTCAGTGCAGTCATCTCAAACCTGCCGAATCTGTTCACCCCGACCCCACAGGCCGGGCAGGCATTTGCACCCGGGGAACTGCAGCCGTTTTTAGGCGTAATGCTGGTTACGATGCTCATGAGTTTCGTATTTTACAACGCCATCATCCTGCGCATTGATGCATCGGCATCGGACAGGGATATCAGCCTGGGCACTTCGCTGCTGACCGGGCTGAAAAAACTTCTGCCGGTCTTGGCAGGCGTAATTCTGTATATGCTTGCGGTAATGCTGGGATCGATCTTGCTGCTTATACCCGGCATCATCCTGATGATAAGCCTGTTTTTCTATTCCATGCTGATCGTTGTAGATAACCGCGGGATTATAGACTCGCTGAAGACAAGCCATCACCTGGTCTGGGGCAACTGGTGGCGGACAATGACGGTCTTTATGGTGCCGGCCGCCCTGATGATGGTGATCTATATCGCACTGGGCTTTGTGACCGGCGTGGCCACCAGCATGGCGGGCAGTGTCGAACAGTCAGCCGGCATGCCTGTTACGGTAACCCTCCTCAGTATCGCTGTGGGCACCATTGGCGGACCGCTGTTCTACGCCATCATGCTGGCTCAGTTGCATGACCTGAAGCTGCGCAAACAGGGGCTCGACCTGGAACAACGCCTCGCAGCCGGCTAGCCACTTGTTGGTACGGGGCACACTTGCCGGCCTGCTGGCATTGGCAGCAGGCTCCGTCCAGGCTGCTGAAACAGACCTGGGCGAGCTTACCGACCGGATAAACCAGTGCATCGAGCAGCAGTTTTCAGACGATGCCGTACCGGCAATCTTCGCGCAGATCGACCTGCCCGAGGCTTGCCCGCGGCTGGCCGGGATGCTCGCCGGGCATGGCGAGCTCATCGCCACCCTGTCACTCGACCCGAACAGCAGCAATCTGGCGGAACTGGCGGATCTTCGCCACATGGTCGCCAGCCTGCTCCACCCCGCCCCGGACCGCATTGAACTCGAACGCTCCGGCCTGCCGGGTATTCTTGATGACGCACTGCAGGATATCACCACGCAACAGAAAACCGGCTGGTGGAAGCAACTCATTGACTGGTTAATGCGCCGTGACCCGGGAGAGGAAGAGAATGCAGACCTCCGCTGGCTGGAGAATTTCCTGGAAAAACTCACGCCGTCGGCAGCGACAGCCAGGGCCATCCTCTATAGCAGCGCTTTCCTGATCGCAGCACTGGCACTGGCGTTAATATGGCACGAAGTACGCCTTGGCAAAGCGGCCGGCTGGTCGTTGTTGCGTAAAGGATCGGCCAGGAACACCCGGGAAGAAGACCTCTCCGGTCTGACGGACAGTTTTTCGGTCAATCCTGATGCGCTGCCGGCGAGCCTGCCGGCGTTGCTCAACATTTGCATCGACTACCTGATCAGCACACGTCGCCTGCCGGAAAGAAAGAGCCGGACCAACCACGAATTTTTAAACCATCTTCAGACCCGCAATGATGCCGCAGCGCCACCGTTCAGCGCGCTGTGCCGGCAGGCGGAACGGGTTTTATATGGTGGCCAGCATCCCGACCCGTCTGTCATTGAACAATGCCTCGGCGATGCAAGGTCGCTGTTATCCGCTGCACCTCCCGCGGATGCGGAGCCATGAACGACCGCGCTGTCACACTGGTGGGCGGCCTGGTCTCGGTCGTATTGATCATCGGGTTATTACTCCCGCAAGGCGGCCCTGACCTTGAAGACCTGTCATTACCAACCAGCAGAGACCGTGGCCCGCTCGGCCTGTACGGGCTTAAAACCTGGCTTGAAAGCAATGGCGTGGCAGGCAAACCGCTCAGGAGACGCTACCAGTCACTCCTGCTCGACCCCGATCTGGCTGACAGGGGTAACCTGATCATCATCAATCAGCCCGTAGTAACATCACCGAACCGGGCCGAACTCGAAGCATTGACCGACTGGTTGAGTGAAGG
The DNA here is from genome assembly GCA_011374975.1 of Gammaproteobacteria bacterium. GTDB lineage: Bacteria > Pseudomonadota > Gammaproteobacteria > DSM-19610 > DSM-19610 > Thiogranum. Next base: position 9,880 of record DRNU01000056.1, read on the forward strand.
CAACTACGCACTGATCCTCACCGCCAGGCAAGACTTGCCCGACTGGGTAAAAACCAGGGTCTCACACGATCTGCCCGTGCTGGCGGCACTGGAACTCGAATTCAACACGCTCGAAAGCGACGATCCGGAACACGAAACTCCGTCGGCTGAAAACAAAAACCGGCTGGGCAAGAACTTTTCCACTGCCAGGGCCGTATTGACCGGCGAAGACCGGCTGACTTCGACGCTGGTCCCTGCCCTCACGCACCCTTTGCTGAAGGGTATCGACACAATATCCAGCTATCGTTCGATAATTTTCGATCAACCGTCGATTACACTCAAGGGGACAACCGGCAGCCGTGCCGTCCTCCCCCTGCTCGCCAGAAATGAAGCCGAGGGTCACGCCTTCTGGGAATTCAGGCATGGCAACGGCGGCGGATGGATCAGCAGCCAGCCCGACCTGTTCGGCAATATCACGCTGGGGCAGGCCGACAATGCCCGTTTATTCAACAACATTCTCAACCGCGCCCTGGCTGAAGACGGCACGGTTATTTTTGATGACATGCATCTCGGGTTGAGCGACCTGTACGACGCAAACAACTTCTTTAACGACCCGCGCCTGCACAACACGCTGTGGTTCATCGGCCTGTTCTGGCTTGTCTACCTGATCGGCTACAGCAATCGCATGGCGCCGGTGAAACAGCCCGGAACCCCGCACGGATCCGCTGAATTCGTCGAGGCCATGGCGGGTTACTTCGCGCGCCGGATAAAACCGCTCAACATAAGCCGCAGCCTGCTTGAACAATTCCAGTCGGAAGTCAGAAACTTCTACCGCAGGCCTCACTCCGGGCTCCCGGTAACCCGGCTGTTACGCAACTGTTCCCCGGTCCCGGAAAAAGACATCCGCAGCCTCGATACGCTGGCGCAGAAAACCGCCCGGGGCGAGGCCGTAAACCTGGTACAGCTCACACGCACCATCGACCGCATCAAAAGGATGATGAAATGACAAGCGCCGCACAGCAACTGAAACAGACACTGAGTTCCGGGGTCGGACAGGCAATCTACGGCCTGGAACCCACCATCCACGGCCTGACTATCGCACTGATCGCCAAAGGACAGGTATTACTGGAAGGCGTGCCGGGACTGGGCAAAACGCTGCTCGCAAAAACCCTCGCCCACCTGCTGGGCGGGACCTTCAAACGCGTACAGTGCACCGCCGACATGATGCCATCGGACCTGACCGGGATTCATGTCTACAATGCCGAGAAGCAGAGTTTCGACCTGATACCGGGGCCGCTGTTTGCCGATGTGGTACTGGTCGACGAGATCAACCGCACCGGGCCGAAAACGCAATCCGCCTTCCTGCAGGCCATGGAAGAAGGCGCCATTACCATCGACCGCGAAACCTACCCGCTGGCACGCGATTTTTTCATTATTGCCTCGCAGAACCCGCACGAGTTCGAAGGCACCTTCCCGCTGCCTGAATCCCAGCTCGACCGTTTCCTGTTACGCCTGCAGCTGGAATACCCGGATGCGGCGTGTGAGGCCAGTATTCTGAAAGCCTATGACCACCCGGGCGGAGGCCATGTTCAGCCGTCTGTTACAGAAACCCTGTCGAACGAACTGATCGATCAGGCCCGCACCCAGGCTGCGGCCATACACGTCTCGGATGCCGTGTATGACTACACCACACAAATCGCCGCGGCAACGCGCTCACACCACCAGATAAGCCTGGGCCTGTCACCGCGGGGGGCGTTGGCGCTGATGCGCTGCGCCCGCGTCGAAGCCGCTTTACGCGGTGCGGAATATGTCACCCCGGATGACATCAAGGCCGTTGCCGATGCTGTAATGGCGCACCGCCTGATACTGACCCCCGATGCTGTTCTCGAAGGGATACGGGCCAACGAACTCGCCAACTCGATCCTGGACAGTGTCGAGGTACCGCGTTCGGAGTCACCCTCCCTGGATACTGCACAGGCGCAGTAAATGTCTCTCACCCGGCGAAGTCTGTTCATTGCGCTGTTTATCGCGCTGCTGGCTATTGTCGGCCAGTGGAGTCCTGCGGATATCCAGTCGCTGTGGCGCTACCCGGCGGCACTGTTGTTGTTCGGGTTGCTGCTTGAAGGACTGCGCACACGCTCTAACCCGCTGCCTGTCCGGCGCACACTCGACGAACAACTGGCGTTGGGCGAGCCCCAGCCCCTGCATATTGAAATTCACAATCCGTCTACCCGGCCGATAGCAATCCGCACACAGGCCCGCTACCCGGACACACTGCACGGGAACGAATCACCTGAACAATGGACGATCCCGGCAGGCGAATTGTCCACGCGAACAACCATGGTTACCCCGTTGAACCTGGGCTCAACAGGAGCCGGGGATCTCTATACCCGAGTCCTGGGCCACCTGAGGCTTGCCTGGTGGTCGCGTAAAGTCACATCCTCAACGCTATCCCGGGTGGTACCCCGGACATTGTCCCGCAGCGAGCATGCGGCAGGCCTGCTGCTCTCCGGCGAGCGTTACACCCCGAGCCGGTTCAGCAGTGGCGACAACCTGCTGGCCTTGCGCGACTACCGGGCCGGCGACCCGATCAAATCCATTGACTGGAAAGCCACCGCCAAACGCGGGCAACCCACCGTCCGCGTCTATGCCCGCGAGCAAAGCCTCGACGTTCTGCTGGTTATCGATGCGGGACGCAGCAGCCGCCTGCAGGCCGGCCGGCTGACACGACTCAACCACTACATCAACATTGCAGCCAGGCTCGCGCAACTGGCCTGTGCACACGGCGACCAGATCGGTTTACTGGGATTTTCCGGCCAACGCCTTGAGAGAGCGCCCCTGGGACACGGTGCGCGCGCCCTGCAACATGTGCGGAACGGCCTGGGTCAACTGCAAAGCCGGCCTGATGATTTTAATCCCATTGCAGCCGCACTGGAGGTCCAGAAACTGCTGCGGCAACGCAGCCTGGTGGTCTTTCTCTGCGAAATGGAACAGCGCGAAGCCGCCGAACAACTGGCGAAAGCCTGCACACTGCTGGCGCCCAAACACCTGGCAATCGTCGCCAGCCTGGTCGATACCGATATAAAAAACCTGCAGCAACGTGAATGCACAGACTGGCTCGACCCCTACCGCCGTTTTGCCGCCCATGAGTTCACACGCTCGCAGCAATCCACCGCGTTACATTTACACCGCCTCGGGACAGAAGTGGTGCTGGGGACGGAGGACGAACTGGATCAGCGGGTGATAAGGCGGTATCAGCATTTACGCAGCAGGCAGCGGGTGTGACTGGCAAACTCTGGAAAAGAATGGAAAAGGGGTCGGTGACAAAACGCAATCATTCTCAATTGTCACCGCCCCTTTTGACTACAGCGCCCTTCGCCAGAACCCGCCGGCCATCACAAACCAGAAAACAGCCCCGTAAGCCAGACCTGTCATCAGCTTTATCTCGAACGGGAAACTATCGTCAGGCGATATATACCCCTCGATGACTCCGGCGCCGACAAGAAACGGGATGGCTACGACCAGCAACGAACCTGCACGGGCAACCGCTTCCCTGAAGGCATCTATCCGGCGGCGTTCGCCCGGGCGCATTAACGCTTCACCCAGGGACAGGCCGGCGGCGCCCGCCAGGCAGATAACGCTCAGCTCGACCACACCGTGGGCGACAATAAATTCGAGCAGGCGCTGATCCAGGCCATAGCGCCCGGTAAAGGCGAAAATGCCGCCCAGCATCAGCCCGTTCATGGTAATAATATAGAACGTGCCCAGCCCGTAGAAGACACCGAGCACGAATGCGGTCAGTGTCACGACAACATTGTTGGTAATGATTGAAAATGCCAGCACCGATGAAGGCAGGATGTTCAGCAGGTCATCCGTCCACAGTTCGCCGGACTGAACGGTATTGATCATTTTCTGCGAGGCGAACAGGGAAACCAGTTCCGGGAACGTATTGACCAGCCACCAGCCGCACAGGCCGCTCACTATGAATAACAGGATGGTGCTGACAATAACGCTGCGCAGTTCATAAACGACCTTTGGCACGGTGTACAGGGCTGTGTCCCTGAGAGACCGCCATAGCGAACCCGGCTCGGCATAGATTTCTTCACGGCAACGCACGGACAAGCCGGTCAGGTAACGTGTCAACTGTGTATCCGGCACCGTGGAGCGCGCCAGTGCCAGGTCGCGACCCAGTGCACGGAATCCTTCTACAAACTCGACCTCTTCTTTCCCTGAACCCGAATCGTCTTTTGCTGTGCCCCGGCTCCGGGCATCCAGCCATTTCCAGCGCTCGATGCGTCCCTCCAGCCAGTGTTCCAGTGCATGCTGATGTGACGACACTAGGCTGACACTCCCGCGATGTCCCTTAACTGGTCATGAAGGACGCGGTCAAGCTCATCAGTACCATCAACGACCGGTGCAGCCCGGCCGATTTTGGCCAGGAAACGTGTAGCAATTTCGGTACGGGCCTTGCGGTCCAGCGTTTTCCAGCGATCCACGATATCCAGCAACAACGCCTGGTCGGCCGGCACCAGGTCCGTGTTGCTGACCAGGTTTCTGGCACGGTCCAGCGCATCGTCCCCGACTTTTTCTTCATAGACCAGTAAGGTTCCCGCCGCCATGTCCCCGATGCGGACCTGTCGTCGGGTCGCGATACAGGCAACACAACCTGCCGCGTAGAACGCCGGCAGACTATCCACCAGGCGAAACAGGTTACGGATTATTATGGCCGCCACACCGGGTGTCTGACCGTCACCGGTCACCAGCCGTATGCCTGCCATGCGCTTGCCCGGCGTGCGGCCGCGCATGACAATTTCCAGGACGGGGTGATAGAAGACGTAAATCAAAGTTGCAGGCAGAAAGAAGACATATGAGCCCCAGTGGTTGCCGGATTCAAACGTTGCGGATCGAATGGTCTGGTCGCCCGCGCCCGTCATCAGCATCCATGCACCGAATAACCAGGCCAGGCTCAACAGGAGACGAAAATGCCAGTCAATAATAAAAGCGTAGCTGCGACTGCCCAGTTCGGCGACTTCCAGGCGTAGCTCCATACCATCCGCCGAGTGGACTTTGAGAAGATTTTTCATAGTATCCTGGCGTCAAAACCGTGTGTATCAACATCAGGCTATCGGCGGTTTGAGATAAAGCTTGCGCAACATCAGGTCTGTGCCTTGCCCGGCATCCAGCCCGGGATTCCCTGTAAAATCAACCCCTAAACACTGATAAAAGGTTCAGCTATCCGGCATAATGGCCGACAATTCCCGAATAGCTTCAATGGACAGAAGGGACTATGGCAATGGCATGGCTGCTTGCTATCGGTGGTGTGATTCTCGGCGCTGCGCTGCACGGCGTTTTCGGCGCGCTGTTCGGCGGCATGGCCGGTTACCTGGTCGGGCGTGTCAGCGACCTTGGTACACAACTGACAACGCTGCAAAAACACCTGGATACCTCGGTGTCGGGGCTGAAAGCGCAAATCAGCGCACTCGAATCCCGCCTGCAAGACACGCACAAACCACCTGCCCCCGCACAGCAAAGCACCACGCCCGAACCCGAAACCTTTTACGGGCAGGCGGACATTCCGACATCAGACAGTCCCGGAACCAACCAGGCCACACCGGTTACAGCCAGTCCTGCAGACCCGCTAACCCAGCCTGCGCCTGATCCCGTCCGGGATGACTGGAACCATGAGCCTGAGCCCCGTCACAAAGACAACAGCCCCTCTCTTGCTGCACGCGCCTTCAACTGGTTCACCCAGGGCAACCCGGTGGTACGCATTGGCATCGTCGTCCTGTTTTTCGGCGTGTCGTTCCTGGTCAAGTATGCCGCAGAGCGCAACGTGCTACCGATCGAGTTGCGCCTTGCCGCCGTGGCACTGGCGGCAGTTGCGGTGCTGGTCACCGGCTGGCGGCTGCGCAACCGGCCCGGCGCCTATGGACTGGTATTACAGGGTGGCGCCGTAGCCGTACTGTATCTCACCGTCTTCTCCGCCATAAAACTGTATCACCTGTTACCGGCCGGTTTTGCCTTCGTGCTGATGGTTGCCCTGGTCGCTTTTTCCGGTGTACTGGCCGTGCTGCAGAATGCACGAACGCTGGCGTTGTTCGGTGCCGCCGGTGGTTTCCTGACACCTGTCCTGCTGGCCGGTGGCGGAGGCAGCCACGTGATCCTGTTTTCCTATTACGCGTTACTGAATGCGGGTATCTTCGGTATCGCCTGGTTCAAATCATGGCGAATACTGAATTTTGCGGGTTTTGTATTTACCTTTGTGATTGGCGCCGCCTGGGGCTATGACAGTTATCGGCCGGAGCATTTCAACACCACCGAACCTTTCCTGATCCTGTTTTTCCTCTTCTATGTGGCGATCTCCGTACTGTTTGCGCACCGCCAGCCCCCACAACTCAAGGGCTACATCGATGGCAGCCTGGTGTTCGGTGTGCCTCTGGTCGGTTTTACCCTGCAGGGTGCACTGGTCAGGGACATGGAATACGGCATGGCGTTCAGTGCACTGGCGATGAGCGCGCTGTATATCCTGCTGGCGCGCGGCCTGTGGCAACGACAGGTCGACGGCATGCGCATGCTGACAGAAGCCTTTCTGGCGCTGGGCGTCGTGTTCGGCAGTCTTGCCGTGCCACTGGCACTGGACGGACGCTGGACCGCCGTGACCTGGTCGATGGAAGGCGCTGCACTGGTCTGGGTCGGCATTCATCAGCACCGGCGTCTGGCACGGTGGTTCGGCCTGTTGTTGCAGTTTGGCGCCGGCATCGCGTTCCTGGTCAGCCTCGATTATGCCAGTGCGCCGCTTGCAGTTTTAAACGGCGCTTACCTGGGCGGGCTGGTGGTCAGCCTGGCCGGCCTGTTCTCCAGCTGGCAGTTGCAGCGTCACACCGACAAGCTGCTCAGGTTCGAATTCAGGCTGGCGCTGCCGGTACTCGCCTGGGGTGTCCTGTGGTGGTGCGGCATCGGCCTGCGGGAACTCGACCTGCACGTGGACCACCTGCACCGCCTGTATGGCGTACTTGGTTTTGCAGCACTGAGCGCCCTGCTCGCCGACTGGAGCGGGCAGCGGCTGAACTGGCCCTGGTTGCAACGCCTGACCCTGGCGCTGCTGCCGGTCGCCATCCTGCTTGCAATGATGGCACTGGAACAGGCGCAGCAGCGGCACCCCGCCCAGCACTGGGGCTGGTGGGCATGGCCGTTGGTACTGGCCACCCATATCCGGGTTTTACGACGCTGTGCCGGCAACTGGCCCAAAGGCCTGGAAGTTTTCTGGCACGCCGGCGGCTTCCTGCTGCTGGTTTTTCTGCTGACCTGGCAAAGCGCCTGGGGCGTGGACAGCTTTACCACCGGCAGCCGAACCTGGCCGCTGCTGGCCTGGGGCGCAGTGCCGGCCCTCGCACTGTTATTTATGCTGCAAACCGGCCGGCGTCTGCCGTCACCGGTACGCGAGTTTCCCGACGCCTACCTGGGCCGCGGGCTGCTGCCGCTGACGGCCTGGCTATGGCTGTGGATACTGTATGCCTGCACCCGGGATGGCGATCCGGCACCCCTTTCCTACCTGCCTGTCGTGAACCCACTGGACCTGGCGCAATGGCTGGGTCTTTATGCACTGATCCACTGGTGGCATACACAACGCTCCAGCCTTGTCCTGCCGGCAAACATCCCCGGCCTGCTGATACCGGGCGCGATCGCGCTGTCGGCCTTCGCCTGGCTGAATGCACTGGTGGCGCGCACCGTACATTTCTGGGCCGATGTGCCTTTTACATTGTCGGCATTGCACCACTCCATCGTCTACCAGGCCTCGGTATCGGTCCTGTGGAGCATCACAGCGTTGTCCGTGATGGTATTTGCCAGCCACAAGGTATGGCGTATTGCCTGGTTTACCGGTGCGGCGATCCTGGGGCTGGTGGTGTTGAAATTATTCCTGGTCGACCTGTCCGGTTCCGGGACCATTGCACGCATTGTTTCATTTATGGCCGTGGGCGGCTTCATGCTCGTTATCGGTTATTTTTCACCACTGCCTCCACGCCGAACCACAGCGGAACCCACATGAAACCATCCAATCTGTTATTAATACTGGCGTTGTTAACCGGGCAGGTGCTGGCCGACCCGCAACTGGAAGACTTCGCCTACAGGTATACCCTCAAGACACCCGGGGCCGGTGCTATTTACGAGTTGCCGTTGCCCGAATCAGTCTATGCAAAGGTCATACAGCCCGATCTCAGTGATATCGCTGTTTTCAATGCAGCTCATGAAACCGTGCCATACGCCCTGCGTCGCGCCATCCAGCCCGAGCCGGAAACACCCGAACCCGTCGATCTCCCCCTGTTTCCCTTATCCGCACCCCGGGCGCAACTGCCACGCAGCCTGACGCTGAAATTATTATCTGATTTTCAGAGCACCGTCATCAGGCTGCAACAGGAGAACACTCACCGGCCGGATACCGTCACCGGCTACCTTGTCGATACCAGCAAACTGGAACACCCGATCAGGACACTGGAAATTAACTGGCAGCAGGGTGAAGAACGCCTGCTTACCCGGGTCAGGGTTGAAACCAGCGATGACCTCAGCCACTGGCAGGAACTGGTGTCGGATGCCGCGCTCGCACAACTGACCTACGCCGGTAATACGCTTACCCGGAACACGATAGAGATCCCCCGCAAACAGGGCAAATACCTGAAAATTCACTGGCCGGCAGGGAAAAACGGCGCCTCGATCCGCTCTGTCCGCGCACAGTTCTTTGCCAGTGACAGCACGCCCGTCTGGCAGCATAACCGCTACTCCGGAAAGCAGGCCGACACTGCACAAGGCTCCGGCTTCGACTATGAAATACCGGCTTACCTGCCAATCCGGCAAGTTCGCATCAGCCTCGAACAACCCAACAGCCTGCTGCAGGGAACCCTCTATTCACGCGCGGCCGAAGACCGGCCCTGGCATGCGCGACACAGTGGACTGTACTACCACCTGCAGTTCCCGGACATGCAACTCGAGAGCCCTGCTGCCGACATACCGCTGACAGCAGACCGTTACTGGCGTATCGAATATGACCGCGACCGCTCCAGCCCGGGGGCGGATATCCCGGTACTGGAATTCGGCTGGCAGGCCGATCAGCTGGTATTCCTGGCACGTGGCGAGGCCCCCTTCACACTGGCCTACGGCAGTGCGCGCGTTAAAACCCGGCAGGCTCCAATGTCGCACTTGCTGGACAGCGTGAAACAGGCCCTGGACACCCTGCCTGTCGTCCAGGCCGGCCTGGGCGCTCACACACAGGGGAACAGCGCAGTGCTGTCACCGCAACCGCCCCCCTTGCCGTGGCGCAACTGGCTGCTCTGGGCGAGCCTGGTCACTGCCGTGCTGGTGCTGGCATTGCTGGCGTGGCGACTGCACCGGCAAATGAACACCGGCCAGGGCTAGGCAGTAGCGGCCGGACATCCCCTTGCCCTGACCGAATATATCCGCTATCTTGTATCCAAGCTCCAGCTCGGGCACAACATGTAGTGCCTGATGCAACAGGGAACCCGGTGAGAATCCGGGACTGTCGCGCAGCGGTATGGGGGAGCGAAAGCCACTGGCGCAACGCGCCGGTCGCCGCCCGCAAGGGTCATGCCCCCGAGTCCGAATACCTGGGAGCCGGGAATCCGCGTGGATTCCGCAACCCGGGTCTCGCGTAAAGGCCGCCGGGTGGAGAACCGCTTTGCCGGCATCCCGTGCCGTCCCTCCGTTCCCCGCTCTGCCTGCGCCGTCCCGGTCACTGACCAGATACAGGACGAGGAGCGCAGATGCACACAGAACCCCAGGACCACACCCGGCCGACCCCTTCCGCCAACCCGGTTATCGCGGACAGCACACTGCCCGCAGCGGATGCCATTACCTACAATGACCAGTACAAGGTCATCCGCCGCAACGGCAAGATCACCCGCTTCGACGCCGCCAAGATCAGCGTCGCGTTGACCAAGGCCTTCCTCGCCGTCGAAGGCGGGCACGCCGCGGCCTCCAGCCGCATCCATGAAACCGTGGCGCGCCTGACCGAAGGCGTGCAAGAGGCACTGTTCCGCCGTTCACCGGATGGTGGCGTGGTGCACATCGAAGACATCCAGGACCAGGTGGAGCTGGAGTTGATGCGCAGCGGCGAACACAAGATCGCGCGTGCCTACGTGCTGTACCGCGAGCAACAGGCCGTAAAACGCGCGGCGCAACAGGAAGACGCACCGGCCGACACAACCCCGCCCCTGCTGCATGTCACCACTGACCGGGGCGAGAAGCGTCCGCTCGATATCCCGGCCCTGAACCGGCAGATCGCCGAAGCCTGTGAGGATCTGAAGGATGTGGACAGCGAACGGCTGGCCGGCGAAAGCCTGCGCAGCCTGTTCGACGGCATCACGGAAAAAGACCTGGGCGCCGCGCTGGTGATGAGCGCCCGCACCCTGATTGACAGCGAACCGAACTACTCGCAGGTGGCAGCGCGCCTGCTGCTCGACAACATGCGCCGTGAAGCCCTGCTGTTCCTGGGCCTGGACCTGCCACACGGCAGCCAGTCCACCATGCGCGAGCATTACCCGGCCTACTTCAGCGCCTATATCCAGCGTGCTGCCGAACTGGAACTGCTGGACCGTGAACTGACCCTGTACGATCTCGACACCCTGGGCGCCGCACTGCACGCCGACCGCGACCGGCAGTTCGCCTACCTCGGTCTGCAAACCCTGTACGACCGCTACTTCATCCACAGCGCCGACGGTGAACGCTTTGAACTGCCGCAGGCGTTCTTCATGCGCGTGGCGATGGGACTGGCCATCAACGAAGTGGAACGCGAGAAGCGCGCCATCGAATTCTACAACCTGCTGTCCAGCTTTGCTTTCATGAGCTCCACACCAACGCTGTTCAATGCCGGCACGCTGCGCCCGCAACTGTCGTCCTGCTACCTGACCACGGTGCCGGACGCGCTCGACGGTATCTACAGCGCCATCCGCGACAATGCCCTGCTGTCCAAGTTCGCCGGCGGCCTGGGCAACGACTGGACGCGGGTACGCGGCCTGGGCGCACACATCAAGAGTACCAACGGCAAAAGCCAGGGCGTGGTGCCGTTTCTCAAGGTCGCCAACGACACCGCCGTGGCCGTCAACCAGGGCGGCAAACGCAAGGGTGCCGTATGCGCCTACCTGGAAACCTGGCACATCGACATCGAGGAGTTCCTGGAACTGCGCAAGAACACCGGCGACGAACGCCGCCGCACCCACGACATGAACAGCGCCAACTGGGTACCGGATCTGTTCATGGAACGAGTCATGGGCAACGGTGACTGGACCCTGTTCTCGCCCGAGGAAGTCCCGGAACTGCACGATCTCACCGGCCAGGCGTTCCGGGTAAAATATCTCGACTGCGAGGCCCGCGCGGAACACGGCGAGCTGGGTATTTACAAGCGTGTGAAGGCCGTCGACCTGTGGCGCAAGATGCTCGGCATGCTGTTCGAGACCGGCCACCCCTGGATGACCTTCAAGGACCCGTGCAACCTGCGCTACACCAACCAGCACGCCGGCGTGGTGCACAGTTCCAACCTGTGCACGGAGATCACCCTGCACACCAATGACCGGGAAATTGCCGTGTGCAACCTCGGCTCGGTGAACCTTGCCGCGCATGTCGGCGCAAACGGCCTGGACATGGCGCGGCTGGAGCGCACCGTCAACACCGCCATGCGCATGCTCGACAACGTCATCGACTACAACTACTACTCGGTGCCGCAGGCACGCAACTCCAACCTGCGTCACCGGCCGGTGGGACTGGGTATCATGGGCTTTCACGATGCCCTGTATAAACAGGACATTCCCTACGCCTCCGAAGCGGCCATCGAGTTCGCGGACCGTTCCATGGAAGCGGTCTCCTGGCTTGCCATCAGGGCCTCGACAGACCTTGCCGAAGAACGCGGCCGCTACTCCAGCTACGAAGGCTCGCTGTGGAGCCTCGGCATCCTGCCCATCGACTCGCTGAAACTGCTGGAACAGGGACGCGGCGGCCACCTGGAAGTCGACCGCTCCACCACCCTCGACTGGGACAGCCTGCGCGAACGCGTCATGACGGTGGGCATGCGCAACTCCAACACCATGGCCATCGCGCCGACCGCGACCATTTCCAATATCTGCGGCGTGTCGCAATCCATCGAGCCCACCTACCAGAACCTGTACGTCAAATCGAACCTGTCCGGTGAGTTCACCGTGGTGAACCCGTACCTGGTGCATGACCTGAAGGCCCTGGACCTGTGGGATGCGGTGATGATCAACGACCTCAAGTACTACGACGGCTGCCTGGCACCCATCGACCGCGTGCCGGACACACTCAAGCAGAAATATGCCACCGCCTTCGAGTTCGATTCACGCTGGCTGATCGAGGCCGCCAGCCGCCGCCAGAAATGGATCGACCAGGGCCAGTCGCTGAACCTGTACCTGGCCGAGGCCAGCGGCCCGAAACTGGATGCGCTGTACAAGCTGGCCTGGCGACGCGGGCTCAAGACCACCTACTACCTGCGCACACTGGGCGCGACACACGTCGAAAAAACTTCGGTGCGTGACAGCGATCAGGAAACGACACAGGACAGCGAACCGAAGGTCTGTTCCATCCTCGACCCGGACTGCGAAGCCTGCCAGTAGCCACCATCAATCGGGCACATGCCGGAATAACGGATGGCCCCTGGAAACATAACGATGCATCAAAGGAGACACCATGCTGAACTGGGACGATAACGACTCGACAGAGCCCGCCCTGCCGGCACAGACAGGCGCTGAGCAACCGGTTGACCCGACGCTGAATGCGGCAACCCTCGACAATCTGGAGCAGATTGCCGAACCGGTCACCGGCGCCACGACAGGCGCTGCGACTGCGGGTGTACAACCCGTGCGCGCCGAAGACAAGCGCGTCGTCAACGGCAAAACCGACATCAACCAGCTGGCCCCGTTCAAATACCCCTGGGCCTGGAAATACTTCCTCAATGCCAACAAGAATCACTGGACACCGCTGGACATCAACATGGCGCAGGACGTCCACGACTACCACCACACGCTGACATCACAGGAGCGCCACGTCTACGAGAACGTGCTGTCCTACCTGACCACATCCGATATCCTCGCCATGCGCAACATCGGCCTGGCGGTCATGGAAAAGATGAGCGCCCCGGAACTGCAGATCTACCAGGCGCGCCAGGTCTACGAGGAAGCCCTGCACACCTGGACCTACCAGCACTGCATCGAGACCATCGGCCTCGACCAGGGTGAGATCTACAACCGCTACCGCGTGGTGCCGCAGATCAACAACAAGATACAGATCGCCAACCGCCGGCTGGACTCGGTGCTGCGCGCTGACATCGACCTCAACGACCGCGACGAGCTGGAAAATTTTATCATGGCCTACATGTTCTTCGGCGCGGTATTCGAAGGCTGCTGGTTCTACAACGGCTTCAGCCCGATATTCGCGTTGCAGCGCCGCGGTTTGATGAAGGGCACCGCCGAACAGTTACAGTACATCATGCGCGATGAAGTCATGCACTGCAGCTTTGGCATTCGCACCGTGAAACAGATCATTATCGAAAACCACGTTATGCCGGGCCCGCAAGCCATCCGCGACATGTGGGATGAATCCGAAGCCGCCGAGGCCGACTATGCACACTACATCCTGAACGAAGCCATCCTCGGCTACAGCGCCGAAGACCATATCGAACAGTTCCGTTTCATCGCCAACCGCAGAGCCCACCAGCTTGGCGTCGAGGAGCCTTTCCCGGGCGCGAAGTGCACGCTGTCGTGGCTGGACGAACAGGCCAACCTGCGCAAGGAGAAAAACTTCTTTGAAACACGGGTAACGGAATATCAGGCCGGCGGCGCATTGAGCTGGGATTGAGCAGCGTGCCCCGTGTGCAGTTACTCTGTCTCCAGGTACTCCTGACAGATAGCCTTGTAGGCTACTGATAAGGCAGCCACGGTGAACACCGTGGAAAAAGTCGTTAGAAAGCTCGTCAAAACAAAGGTGTAGGGAAGAAAAGATAAAAGCATCGCCGGGAGTAAAAGTATCACCGGGAAAACAGCAACCACGAGAATCATCAATATCTGGTGTTGCCTTGTCAGTTCCCATGACAATTTGAATGACACACCCTGGTCAATGGCCGTTGCAGGAAACACCAGCGACAAGCGTCCAACCAGCCAGCAGGCCAACCCCAGAAACAGGGCCCAGCCTACCGCCGGCACTAACAGTAGCAGCAATGCAGGGACCAGTATCAGACCCAGGCTTACCAGGTAAAGCGCAAACATCATTTCGCGCTTGCTCCAGTCGAAAAGACCCCATTCAGGCACAGCCTGCGGCCCAAGAAGGATAACCCGGTGCGTAGTGATGGCGAAAAGCGTCTGGACCATGATCCCGGCAATAGACAGGCCAAATGAAGCTATAGCACCAGGTTCCAGTAACTCAGCGGCATCCAGGAGCATGTAAAACAGAAAAGGGGCGAGCAGGGCCTTTGCAAGTGCAGTCCTGAATTGGTAGACACAGCCGGTTGCGCCCAGGACGATATCTGTGAATTTCACCATTCCCCCAAAAGCTGATGACTGGAATAACAGACAAGGCAATATCTCATTTCCACACCGCTCTGCATAGTAACCGGCTATAAAAAAGGGGCCGCAAATGCGGCCCCGTAATATTCGAACTGTTTCTCCGGTTATTATTGTTGCGGCCTGATCCTCGCCGCTATGCCTTGCCTTCTTCCTCCTGAAGCCGGGAACCATGACAATGTCATCGGTTGTATAGTCGCCCACCTGTTCCATCACATACTGAGTGCAAAACTTTACAGCCGGATTACAGGCCGGTGAACGTTTTCTGAAATCCGGAAAATTTTTTCGGGTTATAAATACCGGGATACCCTGCCGGGTTGTTTTCAGCACAGGCTGAAGCACCGGACTTTCAAGCATTTACAGCAGCCTGTCTGCGCAGGGTGACACCTGTCTTCGCCTTGAGACATCTGGAATTAAAGGCACGAAGTTCTTATTCTCGGGCCCGACGTTTCGAGCATACGGGATGCCAGAAACGCTTTAGCCCAGAGGACACACAATGTACAAAACACTCGCAACATTTACGGTATCAGCAGCGCTTTTACTGCCCGGCATGCCCGGCCAGGCGGCGCCGATCGACAAGACCAACACATTGCCCGATGCCAAACCCGGCCAGTGCTACGCCAAGGTCATGGTGCCGGCAAAATATGAAACACAGGAAAAGCAGATCGTAGTGCGTGAGCCGGCGGAAAAAATCGAGACCATCCCGGCAAAATACACCTGGACCGAAAAGAAAGTAACAACCAGTGCCGCACATACCAAGCTGCTGCCGGTTGCCGCAAAGTATGAAAAGGTGACCGAGAAGATCGAGGTCAGCCCCGAGCAGAAAATCTGGGTCACCAGCATGAAGAAAAGCTCACTGCCGGCCAGCCCGGCACTGATGGCGGCGGCGAAGTCGTCCGGTCTCATGCTGAACGAGGCCGTACCCGGCATGTGCTTCCGTGAATACGTCAGGGCCGCGCAGTTCAAAACCGAGGTCAAGGATGTACTGGTCAAGGAAGCCGCCGAGAAGGTTGAAATCATCCCCGCGAAATATGAAACGGTGGAAGAGAAAGTCCTGATCAAGGAAGCCTCGAAGAAAATTATCGAGGTGCCTGCCACCTATGAAACCATCACCGAGAAGATTCTCATCGAGCCGGAAAAGACGGTCTGGAAAACCGGCACCGGGCCTATCGAGCGTATCGACAACACCACCGGCGAGATCATGTGCCTGGTCAAAATACCGGCCAGGTACAAGACCATGAAGAAGCAGGTTGTGAAAACACCGGCCACTACCCGGGTAGAAGAAATCCCGGCGGTCTACAAGACGGTCAAGGTCACCCGCGTGGTCACCCCGGCCCAGGAAAAACGCACCAAGGTCCCCGCTCAGTACAAGCAGGTGTCCAAACGCGTCAAGGTTGCCGACGCCGCTTTCTCGTGGCATGCCCTGCACGCCAACGACAAGCCCGAAGGCAAGCCGACCGGCAACCAGATCTGCCTGAAGGAGGTTCCCGCGAAGTTCAAGACCGTTACCAAGCAGGTCGTGAAGACGCCGGCACACTTCAACAAAGAAGCCGTCATTGCCGCGTTTGAAGTCGTCAAGGTACGCAAGCTGGTGGAACCGGCCAAGGAAAAGCGCACCAAAATCCCGGCTGAATACAAGACTGTCGCCAAGCGTTCCAAGGTCTCCGACGAGCGGCTTGAATGGCGCCAGGTGCTGTGCGAAACCAATATGACCAAAGATATCGTCACCCGGGTACAGAAGGCACTGGAAACCGCCGGCTATAACCCCGGATCGGTGGACGGCGTCATTGGCGGCGCCACCATGCGTGCCGTGGACAAGTACCAGACCGACAAGGGCCTGCCGCGTGGCGGACTGACCCTGCGTACCCTGGAGTCACTGGGTATCACTATCTAGAAAGCCAACAGATTGACGGGAACAGGGACGTTCCCACCCTTACTCCTCTAGAGATCTCTCCGGGAACCATTCGTCCAGATTGCGTTCCTATTCTTGCATACGGGCCGGTTTTCCTTTAACTTGAGCCAACTTTTGCCGTTACAGACCCTATGCTTTTGCTTTTCAAACGCTTGCTGACCATCTGGTTCCTGTTCTTCACGCTGTCCAGCAGTGTGGCGTGGGCGGTATCCAGTCATGTCGACGCTGACGGTAGCGCACATGTGGTCGACAACGGCGACAGCTTGCCCGATACGCCCCTGACCTGGGGTGATGACGGCTGCCAGGACCGCTGCTGCCATGCCAGCGCGCACTTTATCGGTCTGATCGCCTCACATACCTTTTTTGTTGCGCTGACAGTCTCGGACGACATCAGGTTCTCCGAACAGCCACCGCTTTCATTTTCGCTCTCTCCACCGTTCCACCCACCCATAGCCTGAACCCCTGCTGGTAACGACTGCATTGCGTCGTGGCGCGGTGTCGTGTGTCTGTTTTATTTCTCAGGATTCATACAATGCAAAAACCATTTGCCCGGCCTCACTGGCTGACCGGCTTACTGCTCATGAGCATCACCTGTGCTGCGAGTGCTTCCGGTGTTTCCCCTGCACTGCAACGACTGGCGCAGGACTTTATCGCCCAGCACCCCGCGGCACAGGCGGCGCGCGCTGACCTGGAACGCGCCGAGGCCGAGGCGCGTGCCAGCAGCCAACCGCTCTATAACCCCGAAATCGAGGTCGAATACGAGGATGCCACGGATATCACCAAAACCGTAGGCCTGGCCCAGACCTTTGACTGGGCCGGCAAGCGTCGTGCACGCGACACGGTCAGCAAGGATTCGATCCGCGCCGCCCAGGCGGCACTGGCAGGCGCCCGCCAGGATCTGTTGGGGGAATTGCTGAGCGAACTCGGCAGCACCATTACCAACGGTCAGGCTGCGCAACTGGCGCAACGCCGTGTGGACCTGCTGAACGATTTCCTGCGCCTGGCGGAACGCCGTTACAAGGCGGGCGATGTCGGGCGCACCGATGTGGACCTGGCACGGCTGGCGGTATCCGAGGCGCGCATGCAGCTGGCCTCGGCAAGTGCCGAGGCCACGGCAGCCGATGCCCGGCTGGTGGCACTGGTACAGCCGCCCGCAGGCGGCTGGCCGACACTGCCCGCGCTGCCGGAAAACCTGCCTGCCTTTAATGCAGATGACCTGCTGGGCCAGCATCCGCTGCTGCGCCAGTCGGAAGCCGAGGCGACAGCCGCGCGCGCATCGATTGCCATTGCCCAGCGTGAGCGCCGACCTGACCCGACCATCGGCATACGTGGCGGCAAGGAAGACGACGATACCCTGCTGGGCGTCACGGTCTCCATCCCGCTGTTCGTGCGCAATACCTTCCGCGCCGAGCTGGATGCCGCCAACGCCGACGCTATCCGCGCCGAGCAGTCCTATTACAACCGCCTGCGGCGCGCCAAAGGCAGCCTGCAGGCAGCGGCGCAACGTTACAGCGTGACGCGTGCGGCACTGGATTACTGGGAACAGAGCGGGCAGTCCAGCCTCAAGGGACGTATCGACCTGCTGAAACGCCTGTGGGAAACCGGCGAGACCAGCACCACAGATTACCTCGTGCAGTTACAGCAGACCCTGGACACACAGGCCTCGGCTGTCGAGCTGCAAGGTGCCACCTGGGATGCCTGGGTCGCCTGGCTGACGGCATCCGGCACCACCGAACACTGGCTGGGCCTGTAATACAGCGCCCCGAAAGAATTTACGGAGTATCAGAATCATGCGTTATTCACACCTGTTTGTTTTACTGTTTGCACTGACCTCGGCCGGCTCCCTGCTGGCGTCCGGCGGCGACCACGAGGAAAGTGGCCACGATGAAAGTGGCCATGACGAAAGCGGCCACGAGGAAGGCGGTCACGAAGAAGAGGAAGGCGCCGCGGAACTGAGCGAAGTACAGATCCGCACCGCCGGTATCGAAACCATCGCCGTACAGCACAGCGATATCGCCGACATCATTGTTGCGCCCGGCGAAGTCGCCCTGAATGCTTACCGCACCACCAAGGTGACACCGCGTATCGAGGCCCAGATCGTGCAGCGCCATGCCCGCCTGGGTGACACGGTGACAACCGGTCAGGCACTGGTCACCCTGTCCAGTGTCGCGGTTGCCGGGGCGCAGGGCGAGCTGATGGTCAGCGACCGGGAGTGGAAGCGGGTCAAAAAACTGGGCCGCAAGGTGGTCTCGGAACGCCGCTATGTCGAAGCCCAGGTCGCGCGCCAGCAGGCCTATGCCAAGCTGCGCGCCTACGGCATGACCGATGTCCAGATCCAGAAGCTGCTGCAGCAGGCAGACGCTTCCCGCGCCACCGGTGAACTGGTGCTGCTCAGCCCCCAGCAGGGCACCGTGATCCGCGACAATTTTATTGTCGGTGAACTGGCGGAACCCGGGCGTGAACTGTTTATTATCACCGACGAGAGCACGCTGTGGGTGGATGCCCGCCTGACACCGGAAGACGCCGCCAGCGTCCACGTCGGCGCATCGGCGCGGATCAATGTCAACGGTCGCTGGCTGGATGGCGAAGTGACCCAGGCACAGCACGTACTGGACGAAAGCACCCGTACACTCCCGGTCCGCATACAGATTGCCAACCCGGACGACCAGCTGCACCCCGGTCAGTTCGTCAGTGTCGAGATCCAGAGCGCACAGCGCAAGCCCGGTATTGCCGTACCGGTAGCGGCGGTTCTGCGCAGCCCGGACGGCGACTGGCAGGTCTTCATCGAGGAAGCCCCCGGGCGCTACGAGCCGAAGGAAATCGAGGTGCTGCGTACGGTCGGCAGACAAATGGTTATCGACGGCCTGAAAGACGGTGAACGCATCGTCAGCAAGGGAGCCTTCTTTATCCAGTCCGAAATCGCCAAGGGCGGTTTTGAAATCCACAACCACTAGGAGAGATGAGCCATGTTAAACAAACTCATCGACCTGGGGGTCGAAAACCGCCTGCTGGTTGTGCTGGCACTGCTGGCCACCATGGTCGGCGGTGTACTGATACTGCCCAACCTCAACATGGATGCCTTCCCTGACGTCACCAACGTACAGGTACAGATCAACACCGAGGCGCGCGGCCTGGCCGCGGAAGAAGTCGAACAGCTGATCACCTTCCCCATCGAGGCGGTGATGTATGCACTGCCGGACGTCGAAGAAGTACGCTCGATTTCCAAGACCGGCCTGTCGGTCATCACCGTGGTGTTCAAGGAAGGCACCGACATCTACTTCGCCCGCCAGCTGGTGTTCGAACGCCTGCAGACGGCGCGCGAACAGATACCGGAAGGTATCGGCACACCGGGCATCGGCCCCAACACCTCGGGGCTGGGGCAGGTCTACCAGTATATTCTGCGCGCCGAGGACCATGAAAAATACGACGCCATCGCGTTGCGCAGCCTCAACGACTGGATCGTCAAGCTGCTGCTGATGCCGGTGGGCGGTGTGACCGAAGTGCTGTCCTTCGGTGGCGAAGTGCGCCAGTACCAGGTACAGCTCGACCCGCAGCGCCTGCTCGCCTACGGCCTGAACGGTGACGACGTGGCGGAAGCCATCGAGGCCAACAACCGCAACGCCGGCGGCTGGTACATGAACCGTGGCGAGGAAC
>DRNU01000057.1 GCA_011374975.1 Gammaproteobacteria bacterium
CCATGACCTCCGGTCGCGGCCAGTTCTCCATGGAATTCCTGCACTACATGCCGTGCCCGAAGAACGTGGCCGACGAAGTGATCAAGGAAACCCTGGAGCGTCAGGCCAAGGCCAGCTGAGACGTTTCACCGTCAAAGCCGAAAAAGCCGGGCCGCGAAAGCGGCCCGGCTTTTTTGTGAGTTTGCGGTATTTTCCTGATTCAGAAAATCACGTTTGCACCAATGCTGGCATAGAGTATCCACTTGTTTTCGTAATCGAAACCCGAACTGGCTGTCAGCGGTTTTGCGGCGCTGATGCGGGCCCTCAGCCACCGGTTTGTATATTCAAGACCGAAACCGGCACCGGACAAAAGGGTTTTTCGACCACTGATTTTTTCATTGGCGCTACCCAGGTCAAGGAAAATGCGCATCTGTACCGGAGAGAAAAAGTTGTGGCCGAACCAGCGCCCGGGGGTCAATGTGAGATCGTTGCGAATGTACCAGCCATCATCGCCAGCAGCCACATTTTCCTTGTAACCCCGCACCGAATACTCACCGCCAACCACGATTTGCTTCTCACCATATAATGGCAGATTGCTGTATTGCGCAGTTACAGCGCTCAGAAAATTGGCGGAACCGGTGCGATTAAACGAAAAGTTTTTGCTGTAGTAACCGTATATTTTGACGAGCGTGTATTCGGCACTGGGTGAGTCGGCTGGGTGGCTGGCGGGATCGGACAAGGCACCGAACCAGGGAACGCCCTGAACCAGTGAGCCGGACAGGAGGAGGGATGACGACCTGAAATAGCGGGTCATGACGAGGCCGAGATCAACAGAAGCAATATCACGTGACGAGACCTCAATCAGGGTATCGTTGATGAAGTTCTCTCGTTGGCTGTACTCGATTGACGTGTTGGCTTCGATTTTCCGATCCTGACGCCGGTTGAGTACCCGGCTTGCGGACAGGGTGCTTGTGCGTATTCTGTTGCTGGAAGTGAAGACGATATTGGTGCCGGGAATCGTGCGGACCGTTCTGCCCTGGTAATAACTGATCCGAAACAGGTTGTAGCCCCACGGCATGCTGGCGGCGAGACGCCAGGTTTCGGATGCGCGGGCTTTGGGATCATAGTCCAGGTTCCGTTGCCAGGCAGCCGTGATGGCGTCATTGTAGCCAAGCAGATTGTCCCTGTTCAGTTCGATTTGGTGCAGAACTTCGCCGGTTGCCGGGATACCGGAGTTGTTCATCTGGTAGTCCAGTTTCTGCCTGCCCTTGTGGCGACCTGCCTCGCCTTTTGGGCGCTGGATGCCCGTCGGGGGAATTTCGGTCAGGATGACATCGCTGTAACCCGGCCGCTCGGAAGGCTGAATGCGCATGCGAAACTTTTGCGAGAACAAGCGGTTGAGCTGTTCCAGACCCTGGTCGAGATCGCGAATGTTAAGAACGTCACCCGGCCGGACTGGGAAGGCGGAACGGATCCGGCGCCGATCGAAGTCGGTATTGGTTACGGTGCGGATATCGGCAACCCGGCCTTCGAATACCCAGATTTCGAAATTGCCCTTGTCCAGGCTGTCCTGTGGGGTTTTTATGCGCACCCGGGTCGTGATGTAGCCATGGTCGAGATACCATTTCTGGATTTCTCTTGCGATGTGATTCAATTGGTTGTTATCGAGGCACTTTCCAAGGTACCTGGCAAACAAGCCGGACCGTTCGTCATCGGATAATTCGTCGGCACCATAGAGCCATATCTTTTGCACGGTCTGGCACGTGCCGGCTGGCAGGAGCTGTACATGCTCGAGAACCTCGACACTCGGTCGGGTCTTTTCGGGTCGGGCCTGCAAGCGTCTTCCGGCTTCCTTGTCGATTTCCTGCTGTTGTTGTCTTTGTTGTTCCAGCAGAACGGGCGGGATGGTCTCAGAAAAGGCAGGCGAGAAAGGCGGCAGGAAAATCGCAAGAGTCAGCAACAACCCGACACAGGAAATTGGTAACACACGGGTTATTGTTCGTTGCAAGGCGAACCTTCCTGTGTCTTTCCAGACAGGCACGTATGTTATGCGAACGTTGGAGCGGTCATGTCGACAGTCGGTCGCGGCCAGGTATCGCTTTTGTAGGTGATATGGAAAGGTTACTGAGGTCTGAATTTCGTGAAGACGGCTTCGACGTGTCGGGGTTTTGTTGCTCAGTCCCCGACGACAGGTTTCCAGGTTCGCGCCTCTTCCTGGGCCTTGAGCAGTTGATCGCGGTTGAGCTGGTTGGTCAGTTCACGTAGTTCGGGTAACGCTTTTCGATACCCGCGTGACAGGGCCAGGTTCATGTATTTGTGCGCCTGGGTCAGATCCTTTACGGTCCCGTCTCCGGTCTTGTAGCGCAGGCCAATTTCGTACAGAGCATAAGGCTGCCCCCGAACGGCAGCCTGAAGATACCAGTAGAACGCCTGCTCGGGGTTTTTCTTTGTGCCAATTCCCATTTGATAATTGCGCGCCAGCCGGAGTTGTGCTGGGATGTAGCCCTGCTTGCCCGATTTTTCGAACCACTTGTTGGCCTCAGATGGATTCTTTTCCACGACCTTGCCTTCGAGCAGCAGGCTGCCATAGTTGAACTGGGCTTCTGCGTTGCCGGCTTCTGCCGCCTTTCGCAGAAATTCCCGGGCCTTTTCAAAATCCTGCAGGACGCCGGGCGCGCCCAGGTAGAGCATGCCGAGCTGGTTCATGGCGCGGGCGCTGCCCTTGTCGGCCGCGGTCCGGTAAAGCTGCATGGCTTTTACAATGTCTTGTGTGACGCCAATACCACTCTCGTACATGCGACCGAGGTAAAAATAGGCATCGACTTCGTTCGCATCGATACCCTTGTTGAAAAGTTCTGCAGCCTTTTTTATTTCATTGATTTCGAGTGCTTTCAGGCCCTGTTCGGTGTATGTGCCATTACCAGCCCATGTGGCGGGCGAAAGGAAAAGGGCAAGAAGCGTGACAAGTGTGGTGAAATGTGGGGGGATGACAGATATTTGCGTCAACATTGGATATCGATCCCTGAACAGAGCCGAGAACGGTAAACGGGCAACTCGTGAGGGCAAAAATGTGATAGAGATCACAATTTTTGCCGTTGTCGGCTTTGTTGAGAATGTTACTTCATTTATCATGGTTTGTACATTTTGGCATGAACGGCAGACACCTCCGGTCCATACTCTCAAGTGTGCGGTTCCGGCCGGTGTTTGGTATGCCGTTGTATTTATTGTAAAAAAACAAGGCGGATCAAGACGAATCCGTGGGACGGGAGAGCCATGGAACAGGTTGCATTTTCCTGGCGGACAATTATTCCGGTTGTTCTCGCAGGGGTTCTGATAACGAAGCTTCCGGCTGCGGAAGTCGTGCCCGACGGGCAGACCGGAACGGTCGTCGACAAGGCGCAAAATGGCGTCACGCTGGTCGATGTCGCAAGACCCAACAGTGACGGGGTTTCCCGGAACACCTATTCCGATTTCAATGTCGGTTCACGTGGGCTAATCCTCAACAATTCAGACCAGGTTGGGGTTTCGAAACTGGGTGGCGCGCTGCCACCCAATCGAAATTACCGGGCAGGCGATGCCGCCCGCGTCATCCTCAATGAAGTCACCAGTGTCCGTCGTTCCCGACTCGAAGGCTATGCCGAGATCTTTGGCGCGCGGGCGGAATTCGTTCTGGCCAATCCCAACGGGATTACCTGTAATGGTTGTGGCTTCATCAATACCTCGCGTGCCACGCTGATTGCCGGCAGCGAAATCGACCCGGCGGGTCCCGTCGGATCCTTCCGTCTCGGAACCGGCACCATTTCCATCCAGGGGCTTGGTCTGAATGGCAGCAACGTCGATTACGTCGACATCATCAGCCGTGCTGCCGACATCCAGGCCGAGATGCAGGCCGGCAAACGCCTGGGGATCCTGACGGGTAACGACCGCTTCGATTATGCCAGCCGGAAAATCACTTCCCGTGCAGGTGCAACGGTGTCCCCTGCGTTTGCCATCGACGCCGGTATCCTGGGTTCCATGTATGCCAGCCAAATCGAGCTGGTGGCGACGGAAGCCGGGGTCGGCGTGCGTACGCAGGGACTGCTCGATGCGCAACAGGATGTCGGGATCGATATCGTCGGCGATGCCTCGCTGGCCGACATTCAGGGTGGCAGTATCCGGATACGTATCGCCGGCATACTGGATCAGCAGGGTGCCTGGCGCGCCTCCCGGCAGATCGACATCGAGGCGGATACCCTCGCACTTCGCGACCCGGTCGAGTCGGATGTGGATCTGCGCCTGGTGCAGCGTGTTGGGGACTGGCGCCTGCCCGGACTGCGTGGCGGAACGGGCCGGACCGAACTCGAGGCTAGCAATGGCCGGTTGCTGATCGACACCCCGCTCTATGCCGCCGGGGATATCCAACTTTCCGCACAAGCCCTGAGCAATCGTTCCACCGTGGGCGTTCGCGGCAATCTCAACCTGCGCCTGATCGTGGAAGGCGACAATGCGGCGGGTGCCCTCTTGTTTGCGGGCCAGGACCTCGAACTGGCAGTCGGCGGCGATTTTGTCAACCAGGGTGAACTGCAGGCAGTGGGCAATCTCACTGCCGAAGGTCTCTCGCCGGGCACGCAGATGACGAGCTTCCGCAATGCGGGTGGCGGCGTATTCAGCGGCGGGGACATGTCGTTGCGAGCCGGGTTCGTGGAGAACACGCACAACATGCCCGTCGATGCGCCACCCACGGCGGTGGGGCAGAGGGACAGCTTTGCGATACGCGTTTCCGATAACTACGACTGGCGTACCCGCACGACGAACTGGCATGAAGAGCGGAATCCGGCGATGTCGGCTGGCGTCCTGCAAGCCAATGGAAATCTGACGATCGAGGCAAACGAAGTTCGAAATTTCATTGGAAACATTTTTGCCGCTCAGGATATTTTCATTTCGGCCGATTCCGTTTCAAACGAGTCCTACACCCTCCAGGAATCTTATACTCAAAGCTATTCAGTCCTTGCTGTAGTAGGCAGAGAATGTGCCGGGGCGTTTGATTTCTTGGGAAATTGCGTAGGCGGTGGCTGGCGTGATGTCTGGCGCTGGGTGACCCGCTACCGGCAAGCCGTACGCGATTCGGGCGAAACCATCGCTTCATCGATCCATGGAACGAGAGGCGTCACCATCCGGGCTGCGAATACGGTTTCGAATGTCACGAGCGGGACGGGTGTGTCTGCGCCGGGGGCGGGTCAGGTCGATCCCACCACCAATGTCGCGTTACCCGGGGCCAGCGGCCTGTTTCGGCCCAACCCCGCGCCGGATCGCGAACATCCCTATCTCATCGAAACCAACCCGCAGCTCATCGACGTTTCGAGCCTGTACGGCTCCAGCTATTTCCTCTCCCGCATCGATTACCAGCCCGAGAACGATACGGTTCTTTTCCTGGGCGACGCGCTCTACGACCAGCGCCTGATCGCCGATCAGATCCGCACCTTGCTGGGGCAGCGGTTCCTGTATGACGACATCCAGGACGAAAACAGCCAGTATCGGCGCCTCGTGGACCAGGCGGCGCAGGAGCGCGAACGGCTGGACCTGGCGTTTGGCGAAATTCTCGACGAGGAACAGATCGCCGGTCTGGAACAGACCATCCTCTGGTACGAAAAAATGGAATACGAGGGGCAGACCGTCTATGTCCCGCGCCTGTATCTTGCCGAGGCCGACCGGGAACGGGCCGCCGGTCGCGGTGCCACCCTGCAGGGCAAGCGCGTCACCATCACGGCTGCCGATCTGGCCAACGACGGCCTGCTTCTGTCCGAGACCGCACTGGCGATCGATACCACCGGCGACCTGGTCAACGACGGGGGGCGGCTCGAAGCCGGGACCGACATGCGGTTGTCCGCCGGCGGCACCCTGCGCAGCACGACCCGTTCGTGGCAATACACGGCCGGCGCCGACATCCGTTCCGGTACCGGCGGGCAAGCCGCGATCGAGGCCGGCGGCAACCTGTACCTGGCCGCCAATGGCGACATCCGGCTTACGGCGACCGACCTCATGGCCGGCGGTGATGCCGTCCTGGCGAGTGGCGGCAATCTCCGTATCGATACCCTGAAGCTGGTCGAGCGCCGCAACTGGAGCCGGGATGGCTGGAACAATACCGAAAACCGCGTAACCCATGCCGGTTCGCAATTGCGTGCCGGTGGTGCCGTGAAACTGGCCAGCGACGGGGACCTCATCCTTGAGAATGCCCGCCTCGTGTCGGGAGGTGAAACCCGCCTGGATGCCGATGGCGCCATCCAGATCCTGGCCGCCCGGGACAGCTACGGCAAAACGTCCACCAAGGTCGAATCCGGCGGCTGGTTCTCCGGCGATACCGTCACCACCATCAACCGTGAGAAGCGCACCTTCCAGGGCAGCGAAATCGCGGCTGGCGGCAAGCTGCGCATGCAAAGCGGGAGCGATACCTGGCTGGTGGCCAGTTCGGCCAGCAGTGGTGGCGACGCCAGTCTGGCAACGCGCCAGGGCAACATCAACCTCATCGCGGGGATCGACAGCGATTACTACCGGTACCAGCGCAAGGACGAAGGTTTCATCTATACCGAGAACGAGGACCGGGGGTATTACCGCGAAACCCTGGCCGCTTCCACGCTGGTCAGCGACGGTACGCTGCGTTTCTACACCGGCCGGGATGGACAGGTGCAGATCGCCGGAGCCGAGGTGCAGAGCCGAAAGGGAATGCAGTTCGGCGGCGAGACACCCTCCGAAGGCGAGCCGGTGGCCGCCGGCGATTATGGCTATCGCCTGGATGAAACCGACGCGGGCCAGATCGGCAGCCTGCGTGTCACCGCCATCGAGCTGAACGAACAGGACTGGTCCCGTACCAGCAAGCGTATGAACGGCTGGGCTGCCGCCGTGGCCGGGGTCGCCACGTCCCTCACCGGCACCGGTTTCGAATTCGAGCGCACCGACGTGGTCGAAACCGCCCGCCGTCGTCAGCAGGGCGCCGATGTCGCCAGTGGAGGCGATCTCGGCATTTACGCCCGTAACGATATCGTGGTCAGCGCCTCCAGCCTCCGCGCCGAAGGGCGGGGCACGCTCGATGCGGGGGGCGACATCCTGGTCGAGGCTCTGGCCGACGAGGAAGGACGGAAGGAAACCCACAGCCGGCTGGAAGTGTCCGGCATATCCTTCGAGGCCACGGACAGCCGCGTATCGGTCGGCCTCGACGGCCAGTACCGCAAGACCGAACTGGAGCAAAGCAGGCAGACCCTGCAGCAGTCCAGCCTCCGTTTCGGTGGCGACGCAGTGCTGCGAAGCAAAGGCGATACGGTACTCGCCGGCAGCACCCTCGA
>DRNU01000058.1 GCA_011374975.1 Gammaproteobacteria bacterium
GGCTGCCCGCAGCCTGGGGCTTGATGTCGGACCTATGTCAGGATTCGACAACACACAGGTCGATCAGGAATTCTTCCCTGATGGGCGCTATGCATCGAATTTCCTGCTCAATCTGGGTTATGGGGATCCGGCCGCACTGCATCCACGCGGTCCTCGCTTTGAGTTTGACGAAGTGTGCGCCATCTATTAAGTGTGCGGAGAAAGTTGAGTATCTGCGTTGTAAAGCTGGCTTCAGTCACGGTCAGTTCCCTGTATTTCTGTCAGCTGACTGGTTAGTATCGCTCTCCCATGGCGACAAAGTCACTGGAAAATTGATTGAGGGAATTTAATTCCTCACTCGACAAATCGAGTTCCATCGCCTGCCAGTTCTGCTCCAGATAAGGGACTTTCCGCGTACCCGGGATCATCGCGATATCGGGCTTCCGGGCCAATAACCAGGCCAGCGCAACCTGTGCACTGGTGATATTCTTGCTGACCGCGATACGATCAATCTCTTCGAGCAAGGCAGTATTATACTGGAGCGCCGCTGCCTGAAACCGCGGGTTGTCCAGGCGCCAGTCGCCGTCCTGCAAGTCTTTACGTTCACGGATCGCACCGGTTAAAAAACCTCTTCCCAGGGGGCTATAGGCGACAAAACCGGTCCCCAATTGCTGGCAGGTCGGCAGAATATCTTCTTCAACCTCTCGTGACCACAACGAGTACTCCGTCTGTAGGGCAGAAATAGGATGAACTTTATTCGCACGTTGCAAAGTCTCTGAATCGGCCTCCGACAGCCCAAGGTATTTTACTTTACCTTCGGTCACCAGCTCTGCCATGGCGCCCACCGTGTCTTCGACAGGCACATCCGGATCGACACGATGCTGGTAATACAAATCGATATAGTCGGTATTCAAACGCTTGAGCGACGCCTCGCAACTGGCCTTGACGTAATCGGGATGACCACTGACACCCAGCCAGGCACCCGACGCGTCACGCCGGATACCAAATTTTGTCGCTAATGTAATGGCCTCGCGACGCCCGGTTAAGGCTTGTCCCAGCAACGTCTCATTACGAAAGGGACCGTAAATATCCGCCGTATCCCAAAACGTACAACCCAGCTCGTACGCGCGATCAAGAACCTTCAGGTTATCCTTCGTATCGCTCGTACCGTAGAAATCCGACATCCCCATACAGCCAAGCCCGACAACAGGCACACCAAGCCCCTGGTTTCCTAATGCTATCGTTCTCATTTCAATAATTCCTGTAGTGAGAACTTTTTATGAAGAAGGAACGGAATACACACAGATCGTCATGTCCGCAGCCTCATCTCGCAGCGGTACGAGCGCCTGGTAGGCATCCGAGCCATACCATTCGCGCAGTGCCTCGACCGTCGGAAACTTGATAATACCAACCACGTTATGGTCGGCATTACCCTTGAGCACGCCTTCAAATTTTCCCCGCAAGACCGGCTCGGCGGCATGCCCGGCGAATGTTTCCCCGGTTTTTTTTGCATAGAGCTGAAATTTTTCCGGATCTTTGATCGATGATGTTGCAACAAAAAAAGCGCTCATACGTATTTACCCCGTGACTGAATCGTTTCAGAAATTTGCTGATTTAACATGGCTTTCTCCAAATCTGCTGGAGGAGTGATCGTGGATATGTTATTTTGTACAGCGATGTATACTTTAAGGTGGACAGCACTTTTTGTCCAGAGGTGTATAAAAAATATTTCGGGAAACTGACAGATGGGTAGAGCAGCCAAGTTTGATCGGGAAGCCGCGGTTGAAATCTGCATGCACGAAATATGGCGCAACGGATTTGAAGCCTGTTCAGTCAAAGCACTTTCAGAAAAGCTGGGCATTACACGGTCCAGCTTTTATAACGCCTTCGGCAGCCGCGAAGACTTGTTTCTTGAGGTGCTGGCACGCTACTTCACACAAACACCCGACCGGGTACTGGGCACCGTCGATGCAAAAACCCCTGTGCGGCGCCTGCTTACCGACTTCTTCAAAGACGTTTGTCGAACGCGGGCCACGGACCCGGACGCAAAAGGTTGCCTGGCGGTTAACTGTATCTCGGAGCTGGTGGGTGTTGACGAAACACTGGGTCCCGTTCTGGAAAATACGGTCCACGCCGGCATAGACCGCCTGGAAGCCGTACTGGAAACAGCCGCCGCCAATGGCGAAATTGAAAATGACAGTCACTTGCGTGAAAAGGCGCTGGCGCTGCAAAATTTATTAATTGGCCTTAGTGTTTTATCCAGGGTC
The DNA here is from genome assembly GCA_011374975.1 of Gammaproteobacteria bacterium. GTDB lineage: Bacteria > Pseudomonadota > Gammaproteobacteria > DSM-19610 > DSM-19610 > Thiogranum. The sequence goes on from DRNU01000058.1 coordinate 2,247, forward strand.
GTGCATTCCGAGAAAGAACTCCTGTCGGTGGCCAAACAAACGCTGACGGGGCTTGGCCTTTATGACGAGCACTCATCATCGACCTCACACCCGGCATTGACTGAATGAGATAGAACGTGCACTCACGGTTTTCGCACAGACCCGTTAGCCATTATACAAACCCGCGCCCTTCTAACAGTGCTCTTTCAGCATCAATAGCCTCTGACAGGAAATCCATCAAGGCACGCACCCGTGCTGTGCGCCTCAGATCCGGATGCGACAATAACCACAGCTCGGAAGCCAGTGCTTCCGGTGGTTCGATAAGCCGCTGCAACCCGCTTTCCGGATCACCCAGGAAACACGGTAACGGCGCAATACCCATTCCACGTTTTGCCGCTTCAAACAACCCGAGCAGGGAATTACTGCGATACACAACGCTTGCCACAGAAAAGTGTTTATTCAACCACCTGGCGAACGGTAACTGTGCCAGGTCATCGTCCGGCATCAGCCAGGCATACTGTTCCAGTGCCTGATCGGCCTGTTTCGCCTCAAGATACGGACTTGCGCCATACACCGTCGTCACCAGCGCACAAAGGCGCCGACCGATAGCGGATTCAGGCGGTGTCATTGTGGCGCGAATAGCAACATCCGCTTCGCGCCGGGTAAGGTCCAGGTAATGGTTGGCCATCGAAAGTTCGAGCTGGATACCAGGATATTGGTGCGAGAACTGCACCAGAAGCGGCGTCAGGAGTTTTATGGCGAACGCATCCGGCGCTGTCACCCGTAACGTGCCATGCAAACCCAGATCACGGCCGACCAGCTTGCGCGACAGACCAAGCACTTCATCCTCGATACGCTCGCCGGCTTCCCGGACTGACTCACCGGCTTCGGTCATGGCGTAGCCCTCGGGGAGCCGCTCGAACAATCGGACCCCCAGTTTTTCTTCCAGTGCATTAATCCGCCGGAACACGGTCGAGTGATTCACTTCCAGCAGGCGCGCAGCGCCGGAGAGCGTCCCTTCACGGCACACCGCCAGCACCGTGCGAAAATCATCCCATGCGATGCTCTGTGCGTTCATGCAAACATACTTTTCATTAATGCCTAATTTTATTGCTTGAATGCATAGAATATCATGGGTTCCGACTTAAACAAATGGGGGCACCGATATGAGTTTTCTGGCTTATTCAAAGCATTTTCAGGGTGTTGCAGACATCCTGTTGCGTGATCCGATCCGCTACCTGCCGTTTGCACAGATGCTCGACACGGTCATGTCCACCAAATCGGAACTGACCCAGGCGCAACGGGAAATGATCGCGCTCTACAGTTCCCGGCTGAACCATTGCGGCTATTGCGTGGACTCCCACTCCTGCGTACTTGGCGGCCTGGGGACTGACGCAACACTGGTGAAGGCACTGGCCGACGGCTCTGTTGAACCGGTTGATGACAACCTGCAACGCCTGCTTGCCTTTGCCGGGAAGCTGACACTGGAGCCGGGCAATGTTACTGCAACAGATATCGACACGGTCCGTGCAGCCGGCTGGAGTGATCAGACTGTTGAAGATGTCATTGGTGTGGTCGCCACTTTTGCTTTTCTGAATCGCCTTGTCGACGGCTTTGGTATCGAAGGGACAGAAGATCATTTCCGCCAGGTGGGTGGTATGGTTTCACAGCAAGGTTACGCGCCGCTGGTACAGATGATTCAACAAAAAGCCGATGCGACCCGAAAGTAATACTGTCATGGTAAGCTGCGTAAATTGCATTTCACAGGAAACAAACCATGGCAGACCTGTTTAACGAAAAAGCGCAGACCTGGGACGCCGATGACAGGATTCGACAGTTGTCAGCGGCGATAAGCGCTTCCATCCTTCAGCACGTCAGGCTTGATGCACAGATGACTGTCATGGACTTCGGCGCAGGCACCGGGCTGATCAGCGCACACATGGCGCCCCGGGTAAAAAAGATAGTCGCTGTGGATGTCTCAGAGGCCATGCTGGACAAACTGGCTGCAAAACCGGAATTTCATGGCAAGATTCAGGTGCAGTGCCAAAACATCATCGAGCAGCCTCTCGATGAACGCTTTGACCTGATCATGAGCGCCATGGCCATGCATCACGTACAGGATACAGACAGGATGCTTGAACGATTCGCTGAGCACTTGAAACCGGGTGCCCAGATAGCGCTGGCTGATCTCGATGAAGAAGATGGCAGTTTTCACCCGGAAGGCACCGAAGGTGTCTACCATGCCGGTTTCGAACGTAATGCCTTCAAGGCCTGCCTGGAGAGACACGGGTTTGAAGACGTTCGTTTCGTTACCGCACATACCGTTTCAGGTGATGAAAAAGACTTTCCGGTGTTTCTGGCGCTTGCGGTAAAGGGACCGGGAACAGCACGTTATACAACTTCTTCATAATAGGGTAGCTTTTACCCGAAAAATCCCCACCCTGTAAGGGCATGAGGTACCGCCATTCTGCAAAAGTTTACAGCTCGTTGTTCGCGACATGTCTTTGGGCCTCAAAAGGTTATTCAAGCACCTTGCCCAGCCGATTCCAGCGAACACCTGTTTCAGGCGAATAGGAAAACCAGACTTGCCTGGCAAGACCGACAACATCCCTCAGCGGAACCGTTCCAAAAATCCGCGAATCCCTGGCTGCATCCCGGTTGTCGCCGAGCACAAAGACTTCTCCTTCAGGAACGGTTATTGAAAGCTCTTCAGCTTCATTTCCGGCTCTCCATAATACCGCATACCCCCCCGTTTCTCCTCGCTCGTAAAGATAACGCCCATCCCCGCCGGTTTCGTGCGTAGATGAATCGTTATCTGCACCGCTGATCGATTTTCCATTAACGAAAACTTCGTGCGATTGTATGCGGATCTCATCGCCGGGCAGACCGATAATACGTTTTATATAGAGCATGGTACGGTTATTTGGGTAGACAAATACTGCAATATCACCGCGGCGGATCTGCCGTTTGCACCCCGCACAATTTACGCGCTTGTCAGCAAACAGAAGATCACCACGCAGCACATTGGGCCGCATACTTTCCGAAGGAATATAAAATGACTCGATGAGCTCACCACGCACATAGTGCGTTGCTCCACCGAGTACTGACAGGTAACCAAAAAGCAATAATGAAACATAAATAGCGGGCTGTTGCCACGGATAAGGCCGGTAGTCGGCACGCTGTCGCGCAACTTTCCATGCATCATAAAGCGCAAATACGTAAAGGCCCAATGTTGCGGCTAGACTCAGAACCAGCAACGGTAACAGCCACGCCGGTGGTAACATCAACGCGATAAACGCTATGAACGGCAAGGTAATAAACACAAAAGCCAGGAACAGGAAAATACCCTTGTTCAGTTGACCGTTATATAATTGCCCCAGCCCCGGAAGCATGGCGGACAAGGCAAGTGCAAGCGCCGGCTTGCGTGGCGAAATAGCGTTGTTTGGCATATTATAAGCTCCTCACTTCAGGATAGCGTCTGTTTGTTTATACCGGGCCAGGCCCTTCGGGTTCCCGTCAGGTAAATGTATTCAGACATCAACCCGCCAGTTCAACCGCTAACCAGGCGCTGAAGATATAACTGAGCAGCCGCCCAAGCGTGAATGCCAGTCCGATACCCGCGGCGGTCCATTGCACCCAGGGACGTTCCCAGAGCATCGCCCAGGGGACCTGCATGTCGATGCGTTGCATGACGCGTCCGGGAAATCCTTCAGGCACATGGCTGATGGGATGGTTGTTCATTAATGCATCGAGTTCATCGAATTCAGAATCAGTCTTATGCATAGTCATTGTCTCCAATTAAATCTGCAAGCAACACGCTCAGGCGTTGTTTGCCACGATGAATGCGGGACTTCACAGTACCCACCGAGCACGCTTCGACGCTGGCGATATCGGCCATACTCATATCGCCAAGATAGGCCAGCGCGACAGGACTTCGGAACTTGAGCGGCAACTGGACCAGGGCATCATGGATACGATGCTTGATTAACGCGCTATCGTCATAACGATCAGTGTGTGACGTGGCCAGCGCCACGGTATCTTTCTCAAAGTCCGCCGTCGTTACCCGGCGACGTGCCATGGCATTGATTGCCAGGCGTCGGGCGATGGTAAACAGCCAGGTCGAGAACTGCGCCCGCTGTATATCAAACCGGGACAGGTGCTGATAGGCCCGTATAAACGTTTCCTGCACCAGGTCTTCGACTTCTTCCTGGACCAGACCCATGCGCCCCAAATACTGGAACAAGGGGCGCTGGTAACGTTGAACGAGCTTTTCGAAAGCCTGTTTATCGCCCCGATTGACTTGCCTGATGACCGGAAGGTCGTCCATGTTCGCCCTGTTTTGGTACGTATCCATGGGTTATACCGGCGAGCAGCGTTCCGGTTCCCGCCGGCTCGAAACTCTTATTGCTCCCTGGCAAGCGTAAACCCCGAGTAATACAGCGCACCATTCTCAAGGACGCGTACCGTTCCACCTTCGCCATTTCCCAGACCCCAGACCACGGCTTCGGTATCCGAAACCGGTAGCAAAGGTATTCGCAGGGGTATTTCCTGATCATCGGTGAAACGCCCCCGCAGTTTAGCCTGCATAATCAGTACGCTATTCTCGATTTTCAATTCCAGACAGCTGATTTCAAAGGACTCCCCCCGGGTATCCAACGAATAGCGTCCTAGACGCTGGTGCCATGCTTCTGAGACAGGGCGCTCCGGGATTCGAGTGAACACAATCGGGGCGGGAAAACCCGTTAATAACGCCACTTCCTGGTTGTCGGCGTTTTCAAAACGAAGTCGTAATTTATTCAGTGGAAAAGAGAAAACTCCCAGCGCTTCGGCGCGCACCAGGAAAGTGCCCTCACTGGTCGGCAATAGTTGAAATGCGTGACCGTTCAATGAAGTTTCCAGTCTTTGACCCTTTTGCCGAAACTCCACCAGCTGACCAAACGCCGTATAGCTCCCCGTGTAGTGTCCCAGCTGTGATGAGGTTAACTGAACGGGCTTGCCAGGCACGATATCCGGATCACGCTCTGGCGCCCCGCCGATTTTCGCCGCCAGCATCAACGTCAACGCCTCCCGCCCCAGCTCGGTCATAAACTGTTTTCCTTCCATGGAATTGGAAAGAATAACAACACCAAGTTTGTGCTCGGGTAACTGTGCGATAAATGCCTGGTGGGGAAATGCGCCGCCCGTGTGCCAGATCACGGTTTCGCCTTTGGCAAGATCCAGGCCGCTCTTTACCCAGCCAAGACCGACCTGATGACCAAAGTCCAGCGCAAGACCCGGATACTGTGTCCGGAAAATCTCGGCCAATGTTTTCTTCTGTATATAGGTGCTGTCATTTCCGAACAACATCCCGAGCACTTTTGCCATGTCGGTAGCGTTGGACGATACGCCACCTGCAGGCGTGTCGCGCAGAGACAGGACCGGGTAGGGTTTACCCTCGCGGTAACCTGCCGCAAGACCGGGTACACCCTCCCGCCCCACTGAAACCTTTGTTGCCTCCATCGCCAGAGGCTCGAAAAGTTCTTCGCGCATCGCCTGCGCATAGGGTTTTTCCGTTACCACTTCGATCACCCGGCCCAAAAGGCTATAGCCGGGATTGGAATATCGGTACTGTGTTTCGGGTTCGCTGGCCAGGCTTTCGTCGCGCATCTCTTCAACCAGCTCTGCCAGGGAAACGGGGTGATCTACCCACATGCCTGCGAGGAGATCAGACGGCAAGCCACTGTGATGGGCTAGTAGCGTGCGCAGTGTAATTACCGGTTTAGTGCCGAAGCGGCTACGAATGGAAAAACCGGGCAGGTAATCCGTAACAGGACGATCAATATCAACCAGGCCGCGCTCATGCAGACGCATGATCACCAGAGCCGTTAGCGGTTTGGTCAAAGAACCAATTCGATAACGGGTTTCAGAGCTTGCCTTGATCTTCTGACTGACATCGGCCAAACCGAATCCTGCAGCCCAGCGCACACCCTCCTCACTCACAAGTGCAATACTGAGGCCTTTGACGCTGTGTCGTTTCATCTCTACAGGAATGCGTTCAGACAGGTATGTTGTTACGCTGTCGTAGTCTCCGGCCGCAACGTATTCAGGTGCTTTGGGTAGCGTTTGGCAGCCAGTCAGCGTGAAAAACAGGATCAGTAACGAGAGCCCCCGGTTGGCGGAGACGGGCATGGACAATCTGGTGCAATTCATCTGGATATCCTGTTTACGTAGTGTATTCCGAGCGGCTCACTCAGTCGCACGGCTTTCCGGCTCATACACAAGTATGTCCCCCGGCTGGCATTCAAGTGCCTCACAAATGGCTTCCAGCGTAGCGAACCGAATGCCTTTCACCTTGCCGTTTTTTAGCAGTGACAGATTGGCCTCGGTAATTCCGATACGGCTTGCCAGTTCCTTCGAGCGCATCTTGCGTCTGGCCAGCATGACATCCAGGTTGACTATGATGGGCATAGGGAGGCCACGCTAAGCCTGTTAAAGGAACCGCTGATCAGATAATCTGAGCATTTTCATCGTCAATTTCCCTCGCCTTGTCCCACACCCTGGCAATAAGAAAAAATACGGCACTCAGAAAGATAATCACGAGATCGTCTGAGCTGATGGTCAGTAGCAGGACGCGCTCGCCAGGTGGATTAGACAGCGATACAACCAGCGCAATGAGTGTACGCGACAAAGGCGCGACAAATCCGTAGGCCAGCGCGGTAGCCGCAAAGCGACGCACATGCTGAATCGCTTCCCTGTCAAAATACCGGTCTTCCAGAAACAGACCGAAAAGCTGCCGCAGACGCCAGAAACCATACATGGCAATCGCGCCTGGCAACATATTTAGCAACCCCCCGCCAACGAGAATCGGGAGCGTGATGTTTTCCGCATCGAAAACAACGCCTGCCGTCGAAGGAAGAACAGCTGACAGCGAATCGAAATTGGCCCAGGTCCATATCACACCCAGGGGGACCGCTACGATGAGCAGTGTCGAAACCCCTCTCAACACTAGACTGAAGCGCCTTATGCCGGCATTGGGATCGCCTCTTGCACTTGATAGAGAATCCATCTGTTTTCCCCGCTAGCAGCCACAACACTTTTCGTATTATAGTCAATAATTATTGTTTTACAATAATTTTTTACGAGGGCTCGTGTGAACACGCGGCCTGCTTGATTATTCCCTGGGGAAAAGTGTCGTGCCGACGAAAGCTGAAGCGATAAACCGACACGGAAATACGAACACGCTGATGCCGGTTTTCATCCTCTTTTCGCTATTGAGCCACGTACTGCTACTGATCTCGTTTGTCACAACCACCACATTGCTGCAGCCAGGCGGCCAACCACAAATCAGTCATGCTTTATCAGTCAAAGTTGTTGAACCGGTACGTGAGCCGTTGCCCGCTACCAGCCTTCCCGCACCGCCGCATCCTGAGCCGAAAGCTACAATCAATCGGGGCCTGGACAAGGTGCCATCGCGGCCAGATATGCAGAACAAACCCCAAAAACTTAACAACCAACCACAATCAACGATACATGCGACTAAACGCCACAAAATATCAGCCATCGAACTCATACAAAAGGCATTTAATACAGTCCCCACTCTTTCAGAAGCAACAGAGCAAACAGACTTGTCCACTGAAAGGATCTCCATATTTGATCTGCGATTTCGTAAAAAACTGGAACAGGCACGTCATGAACAAGCCAGGCGAAGAAAATCAAATGCCTCAACGGAAGAACACCCTGAGATAGAAATGATCCGTGATGATAGAGACACTTTCACTGTGCGCATTGGTGATAAATGCTGGAATATTCCCGTTTCCGATGAGTCGGATCCATTTGATACGAGAATTGTGATGCGGGATTTTCGCTGTAAGTAAGGGGCTCTGTACAGGTTAGTTGAACGTTTTTTTAGCCGTTCTTCTCCACGATCCGGGTTGGCTTGCCATCAAGGCTGACCTGGTTTTTCTCGTGCCAGTATTCTCTTACGCCGGCTTCACCCTTCTTGTTCGCCCATGCATTTAATTGCTCTCTCTCGCCGATATAGTCATAAAACGGCACCGCCATGCCGCATGAGGTCTGGACCAGATCGACGGAAAGATCAAAGAGCTGCCTTGCGCCGGGAAGGGGATCGAACAGGGCAAAGTATTCTTTCCACTCCGGATCGGTTTGATGAATCACCTTTGCCTTGCCATAGAGACGCAGGATCATGGGATTGCCTTCAAACGCCGCAAACATCAGCGTCATGCGTGGATTTTCCTGGACGTGGGCAGACGTTTCATTACCGCTGCCTGTCACGTTCAGCCACACGACTCTGTTCTTGCCGAGCACGCGTAAAGAATCCATGCCCTTTGGCGAAACATTCACCCGGCCATCCGCTGCGGCGGTGCCTACAAAAAATATTTTCTGCGCCTCGATAAACTGTTTCAGCTTATCGGACACTTCGGTATAACGTTGACCCATTTCGTCATCTCCATCATGGTGCGCATGTATCCAGTGTCTAAGCTGACGATGACCGGCACGTCTATTATGTTTCCGGGTATTCGGAAAACGTGGGCAACCCACCGGGTTCACACGACCATTCAGCACGGGAACCCCAGAATATCCGCGCCTCCGGCTTGACGCCGGGGTCGCTGTCCAGTGACCCGGCCGGGATAACCACCATACCCAGCTCCGGCACACGTCTGGGTAGCGGACTGCCGCACTGTTTACAGAACTGGCTGTAGAAACGTTCTGCTTCCGGAACCTTGTAGTAACCCAGTAATGACTCGCCTTTTAACCATTCAACAGTGTCTGCCTTGACCATAATATTGGTAGCATGCCCGGTGCCGGTCATTTTTCGGCAACGACCGCAATGACAGTGGTAAAACCGCAGAACATCACCGCTTATTTTGTACTGGACACCGCCGCACAGGCAACCTCCGTTAGAACTTATACCAGGCATCACATTCTCCTGTTAAGCGTATAAAATCGAACACGCCGACACCCTGCACCACCAGGTAACGGCTGGGTACCCCGCCCGTGTTCGCGACCTGGTGCGGGACACCTGGCGGGATTAACAGCCTTTCACCCTGCGATAGCGTCTTGCATGGGCTACTTTCCAGGGTGACGGACAATATACCTTCCAGACAATAACAATGTTCCGACACATTCGAGTGATAATGACACTCGCCAGCCTGTCCGGCTGGCAAAGAAAACTCGGCCACCCGGACATCTGCGGTATCAACCAGTAATAGCGGTTTGTCCTGTTGAACTGTCATTTGGCCACCGGGTCACCCACCCCGGTCAGTCTGTCGATAATCCCTTCCAGCACCTGATTGAAAGCCACAGGCTTCACCTGCGCAACAAAATGCCCGACGCCCGGCACCATAACCACATGCGCATTGGGCGGCGGTTCTTTACCCGTGGGCGCCGCATTGATGTTATAGAGTATGTCGGAAAACCGCTGCAGATCCGCGGGGCCCTGATGTGCATTCCAGTCGAACAGTTCATACATAGCACTAACTCCCACTTTGGGATCGGCCGCCGAAAACTTGCCGACAATGACATCGACCACAGCCGGATCGGCCTGCGGGGTAAACATGGAGTGCAGCATTTTGTCACTGGCCCCGCGGAAGTCCGTTTCAAACGGTTTCACGAATGCCGCGATCGCTTCCTGACTGGCCGGGTATTCGAAAGGTGTGTAGAAAGTATCGACACCGACAATCCCGATCACACGATCACCCAGTTGTTTGGCGGCCTCCACCACGACCGGCCCACCCATGGAATGCCCGACCAGGATGACTTCATCGGCACCTGCCTGTTCAACCACCGCCGCCACATCCTGGCCGAACGCCTGCATGGTATAGCGTTGCCGATGGCTGCCCGACTCGCCGTGACCGGCCAGATCCAGCCAGATGACCCGGTGATCCCGGGAAAAATGCTCAATCTGCGCATCCCAGAACGTGTGATTGCAGGTCCAGCAATGCACAAAAACCATCGTTGGCTCACCCTGCCCGCGCACGCCATAGGCAATCGGACTGCCGTCGGCCGATTCGACCGTGGCGGTGGTCGGGCGTTTATTATCCTGTATCGTAGCCGCACAGCCTGCCAGGGCAAGTATGGCCGTGAGGGCCAGGCCAGTCATCCATTTTTTGTAAACCGCTGCTTTCATGAGAATCCGTACTCCTTTTCTATTTTGCAGATGCGTACTGTAAAGTGTTGATACCAGTTCGCCCGTCCCTGTGAACGGGCTTCGGCATGTTCGGGATGATGCTTCCAGGCCTCAATCGAGGCACGGTCCTTCCAGCAGGATACGGTAATCCCCTTGCCGTCGGTGCCGCGTACCGAGTCCATACCCAGGAAACCGGGTTGTTGTGAGGCCAGCAATAGCATCCGTTTTGCCGTTTCCGTATAGGCTTCGTCTTCCCCTTCCAATCTGAGAGAGGTAAAGATAACCGCATACCCGCCACTGACTTCAAGTTTTTTTTCAGCATACTCTGTCATGACGTTGCTATCCTCTCTGGTTTTTGTGTTGATACCCCGGCTCGACTGACGAACACGACACCGGCCAGAATCATTGCCGTCCCCACCATCTGCACCAGGGTCAACGGCTCGCCGAGCAACCACCAGGCCAGGAACAGGGTGGCAACCGGGCCTGTTGAGCCCATGATGGAAGCCGGCCCGGCACCGATACGATGGATACCCTCGTGCATCAGAAAGGCCGGCAATACCGTGGACAACAGCGCCATGAGCAGCGCCAGACCATAGACCTGCAACGGAAGCTCAAGCGCGGATAGCGGGTGACTAACGCCGAAATGTACACCGACCGCAAAACTGGCCGCGGTCATGGCATAGGCGGTATAGGCAATGGAACCGGAACGCCGAACCTGGGCACCGGACAGCATCAGGTACAGGGCGAACACCACGGCGGACCCGAACACCAGTGCAACACCCAACCACAGCCGGACAGGAACAACCACCAACGGCTGAAGAAAGACCACCACAATACCCAGATAACTCACTGCCAGTGCACCTCTTTCCCGGAGAGTGACCGGCCTGCGATAAAACAGCGCCGAGAACAGTACCACCAGTGTCGGGTAGAGAAACAGAATCAGACGTTCCAGCCCGGCAGGAATATAGGCAAGCCCCGAAAAGTCGAGCAAGCTGGCCAGGTAGAAGCCCAGTATACCCAGCACGGCAATCAGCCCCAGCTCCCTACGGGCAGGCGTTGGTATGTGCGTTTGTCGTTGCAGCCAGAAAGCGACGACAAGAAAAAACGGCAGCGCAAACAGCATGCGCAATGTCATCAGCGTTATCGCATCCAGCTCCGCGTTATAGGCATAGGCCAGTTTGACCAATACCGCTTTGGCTGAAAAGCCCACAGCCGCGAGTAGCACCATGAGGCTGCCGACCAGCCGCTGTTGAGCGGTTGCTTGCACATTTTCCACGTACGTCTCCCGATTCCAGGGTGGCCGTGGATCTTGCTGCGGGAGAGAATGCTGGACAGTCTGTTGCGGCGAGATCCGCGGCTGCCCTGAAGTGATTAATTGATTAGCACAACATCAGCACAGTCCGCGATGGAAACAATGTTTCCACCACAGTCGCATAACGACCTTGGTAATGACTGTGTTGAGGTGAGTGTTCATATTTTAGAGACTAATTGGCCTGTCACCCGCTTGTCAAGCCTGTTTGTATTTTCATGCCGATTACTTGTATGTACAATCATTTTGATTTAGGCTTGCCCCATGTTTGAAAGATGCCTCTATTTCAATCTCAATGCACTGACGCGAAAAGTGAACCGTGTGTGGGAAGCCGCATTCCGCCAGACCGGCCTGTCGCCGCCTCACGCCTACCTCATGCGCCTCGTACTCGACGAGCCCGGTCTTTCCCAGAAGCTACTCGCTGAAGCATTACACCTGGATCCGTCAACGGTTACGCGTTTTGTTGATGCACTGGCGGCACGTCACCTGGTACGCCGGGACATCAGCGGCAGTGACCGGCGTTCTGCCACGGTGTTCCCGACCCGGGAAGGAATACGGCTGCAGAAAAAACTGGAGAAAATCGGCGAAGAACTGTTCCAGACTCTGCGCAAGCGCATTGGCGAAAAACCTTTCCGACAGTTGGTCAACAGTTTGCGGGAGACACGAAATGCGCTGGATGATAACAAGGGACACCCGTCATGAAACTGTTCTATTCCAAAACGTCACCCTACTCCCGCAAGGTCAGACTGCTGGTCCATGAAAAGGGACTCAATCAGGCTGTCACCTGCATAGCCTGCAACCCCTTCGATAATGCGTCTGACCTGCAGGCGGAAAATCCCCTGGGCAAGGTACCCACGCTGATGCTGGATGATGGAACACCCCTGTACGACAGCCCCGTCATCTGTGAGTACCTCGATACCCTGACCGCTGACAGGCTGTTGCCGGAATCCGGCATGGCGCGCTGGACGGTGCTGCGCTGGCAGGCACTTTGCGACGGCATACTCGATGCCGCCTATAACATCGTTATGGAGCGGCGCAGGCCGGCTCAGGAACAATCCACCGACTGGATCACGCAATGGGAAGCCCAAATCCATCGTTCGCTGGACGCTGTCCAGGACAGCCTCGACACATTGCCCGGACGCGTCTCGCTGGCGCAACTGTCACTGGGTGCATCCCTCGGTTATCTGGATTTCCGTCTGTCTGATCCGGGTTGGCGTGACCAACACCCGGAGCTGACTGCCTGGTATGAAGACTTTTCCAGTCGCGACGCCATGCAAAACACTCAGCCTGAATAAGATATGCCGATATGACTGCCCCTAAAGACCCGCCAATGACACCGGACCCGGCTGACATCCTGTTTTCACCGGCCACTCGTGCTGTTCAGGAGCGCATCGGTACGCTATTCGTAAGGCCGGCCATCTTTGTGCGTCAGTCGCCATTGACCATCAGGTAATTGAACCGCCCTGAGATCATCATTCGGGTACTCCACTTCGTCACCGGTGCTGCGATCTCCGATTTCAATATATCTGACGACCGCTGACGACCGGTTTACAAGCTGCGAGGCGACACGCGTACCGGCCCTGAAGCCATAACAATCACCGGGTCTCAGGATATACTCATCTTGCCCCAGTACCAGAGTGGGCTCCCCTTGCAGAATATAGATAAATTCATCCTGCCTTGAGTGATGGTGAAGCAACGCCGAAATGGCGCCGGGCGAAAGTTCAGTCAGGTTAACCCCAAAATTGCTCAGCCCGAAGTAATCACCAAGCTTCCGCTTCACTCTGCCTTCCAGCAGAGCTGCAAAAGGTTGTGGATAAACCGTTTTCTTTTCCGGCACAGGAATCGAGTCTGCGAGGACCGGTACAGGTTTCATTGCCACCTCATCAGATACGTTCAACACATTCCAGTCGTGTGCCGTCCGGATCTTTCCATTCACACCAGGCATAATTCCGGGTTTTCAGGAACGTCACCTCGCCCGTTGTGTAGTCTCTGATTCCTGCGTTTTCCAGGTTGACAATCACTTCACTCAAACGATCCACCTCAAATGACAGGTATTGCTTTTCAATACAAGCGGTGTCTCCCCGGCATTCCTGCATGAAGAAATGGACATGCCGCGATTCGAGCACCAGCGTACCCGGTGAGTCAACCCGTTCTGTGCAGACCAGGTCAAAGACGGTCTCATAATAGCCACGGGATTCCGCCAGAGAACGCACCCATAAACAGATATGATCGATCGCTTTGGGTTGAATCATCGGGTTTATGACTCCATGGCAATCAGCTCGCTGAATGCACGTGACAAGCGAGAGAAGACCGGTCCGGGACAATGCTTTAGCGGGCGTCCATCCACGTCACGGACAGGAATCAGCTCTGCACCGGTACCGGTAAGGAAGCATTCATCTGCGGTGTAGAGGTCATAAGCGGTCAACGCACAGGCCGTTACCGGTATCTCCCTTTCTGCAGCAAGCTCCATCACCACGCCCCGGGTAATCCCTTGCAAGGCGCCATCCACAGGGCGTGGCGTCAAGAGATGCCCATCACGCATCACAAAAATATTGTCTGCACTGCCTTCGGCAACGTAACCATTTTGATTCAGCAAGATTGCCTCATCGGCACCCGCCTGATTGGCCTCTATCCTCGCCAGTATGTTGTTCAGGTAATTGAGGCTTTTGATGCGGCCATCGAGTCCGTCTGCGGGCAGGCGACGAGTGGACGCGATGATCACATTAGCGCCCTGTTGGCGTTGCTTCGCATCGATCATCGAAAGTCGATCCGCAATCATAATGACTGTGGGTTGTGTGCAACTGTCCGGGTCCAGCCCCAGCGGACCGGCACCGCGGGTCACAATGAGCCGGAGATAACCGTCCGGTTCCGCGAAGGCCTCGATGAGATCGGCAACCGCCTGTGTCAATTCATCCTGTGTATACGGAACCGTCAACCGGATCGCTGCGGCTGAATCCATCAGGCGCTGCAGATGCGCCTGCAAGCGAAACGCGCGCCCCCGATAAAAACGGATACCCTCAAACACACCATCGCCATAGAGCAGCCCGTGATCAAACACAGAGATATGCGCCTCGCTGCCAGGCATCCGGCAACCGTTTATCCAGCACTGCGCCCGCTCAGACATGCAGTGCGCCTGACATCACCGTGACCGCCTGTCCTGTCAGCGTCACGCGCCCGCCCTGCCCCCGCAGTTTAATCCGGCCACCCCGGCTCGATGCCTGGTATGCCGTCAGTTCATCTTTGTTCAGCCGTTCTTGCCAGAAGGGATACAGGGCGCAATGTGCGGAACCGGTCACCGGGTCTTCGTCAATACCGGCCGCCGGTGCGAAAAAACGGGACACAAGATCAAAAGCAGGCTCATCGGCGGGAGCGGTCACGATCACGCCGCGCATGTCGACTGTTTTCAGCCCGGGAAAGTCCGGCGCCAGCGCCCGGATCTCGGCTGCCGTGGCAACGGAAACCAGGTAGTCGAGGCGATTGCGATAGACGCTCGCCTGATCCACTCCCAGTGCCGGCAATAAACCCTCAGGCGCATCCACACGGGTAACCGGCTCTTCAGGAAAATCCAGCTCCATCCAGTCCCCGGATGGTTTTGCCGGCAGGCGCCCGCTCAAGGTCTGAAATAATATCGTTTTGCCCGGTCTCACAACACCCTGCTCCCACAACACATGCGCTGCCGCCAGGGTCGCATGACCACACAAATCCACCTCGACCGCTGGCGTAAACCAGCGCAGCTCAAATCCGTCATCGACGGGCCTGACGAAGGCGGTTTCACTTAGATTCATTTCCGCCGCAACCGCCTGCATCCAGGCCGCATCCTGCGGCGCCTCCAGCAGGCAAACCGCCGCGGGGTTGCCCGAGAATGCTTTATTCGTCGTAAAGGCATCCACCTGAAAGAGGGGGAAACTGTTTTGCTGACGCATTTATAGACTCCTGTTATCCAGGGATGCTGACGACACCTCGTTGACCGGCATTTTCCTGCCAACCGCTACAATCGCCATCACCAGCAACGCAAAAATCAACGTGCGGGCGTCCAGGCGCTCACCCAGAAGCAGCACCGCTGCCATGAGCGTCATAAACGGTTGTAACAGCTGTATCTGGCTGACGCGGACAACTCCGCCTAATGCCAGTCCTTTGTACCAGAAAACAAAGCCCAGTAATTGACTGCCCAGCGCCAGATAGATAAAACACAACCAGGCTGTTACGGGAATCAGCTGTATACCGGACGGGGCTTGCATGCCAGTGGGGACCAGCAGTAATGGAAAAGCCAGCACAAGGGCCCAACAAATCACCTGCCACCCCTCCATCTCTGTTGAAAGTCGACCGCCCAATGCGTAACCCAGGGCCGCAGAAATAATCGCACATACCAAAAAAATATCGCCTGCGAGCAGATGCTGGACACCCTCAGGATAAGCGAAACGCATCACGACAAGACAACCTGCTATACCGGTCAGCCAGAAACCCAAAGAGGGTTTGTCGCGTGTCAGAAACACACCGGCGACAGCCGTTGCCATTGGTAGCATGCCAACGACAACTCCACCGTGGGCGGCAGGAAGGGATTTCATCGCCATGGCAGAAAAGAGTGGAAAACCGATCACAACACCCAGCGCCACACTCAGTAACTGTACAAACTGGTACTTTGTCGGAATAGGCGCCCTGGTCACCAGCAGCAATAAACCAGCCACCAGTGCCGCTATCACAGAGCGGCCGAGTCCCACGAATACCGGATCGAGATACATCACCGTATAACGTGTCGCAGGCAGGGTTAAAGCGAATACTGCAACACCTGCAAAACCTGCCGTCATGCCCAGTGTTTCCTTTTTCATGTACCTTGGCCAGCCGTTAGTTGAAAGATACACAGGGTAACCGGCACACTTGAAACAATACAGATTCAATATTATATTATATGAAACGGTACAGTTTTAACTATTTACCTTCTGTACTGGTTCATAAGCAGCCAATCTGTACCGCATTGATTCTTTGAGGCCCGGGTTTTGGACAAGCTCTACGAAAACATTGCCCGGCAACTGACTGAACGCATCGACCAGGGCCTGTACCTGCCGGGTGACCGGATACCTGGCGTGCGCAAACTGAGCCAGCAGTTCAACGTCAGTATATCCACCGTGGTACAAGCGCAGCGCCTGCTGGAAGACGAGGGACGGATCGAGGCTAGACCCCGTTCCGGCTACTATGTCCGGACACAGCCCTGGCCCGTCCCGGCCCCCCCCGCGCTGTCGCGCCCCTCGAAAAAACCCACACCCGTCACCGGCCAGGAACTGGTGCTGCGACTTGTGCAGACCACCAATGAAGCGGATTTCGTGCAACTGGGCGCGGCTGTGCCGCATTCGAGTTTTTTACCGGCGCGTGCCATCCAGCGTTCGCTGTCATCGATGGCGCGCAAGTATGGCAATGAACTTTCCACCTACCAGTTTCCGCCCGGTAACCCGGAACTGCGGCGACAGATTGCGCGCCGCATGGTTGAAGCCGGCTGCCAGACCCGCCCGGATGATGTGATTATTACCAGCGGCTGCCAGGAAGCCCTCACGCTGTGCCTGCAAACCGTCGCCAACCCCGGTGATATTATTGCAATTGAGTCCCCCGCGTTTTACGGGCTGCTACAGGCCATCGAAGTGCTGGGCATGAAGGCACTGGAGATACCGACCGATCCTCACACCGGGATCAGCCTCGCCGCACTTTCGCTGGCGCTGGAAAAATGGCCGGTAAAAGCCTGTGCACTGGTGCCCAACTTCAGTAATCCATTGGGTTGCACCCTGCCGGATGAAAACAAACAGGCACTGGCAGACTTGCTGGCGCAGTCTGACATTCCACTGATCGAGGATGACATCTACGGTGATCTGGGATTTACTGCCGGACGACCACACGCCGTAAGCGCCTTTTGCAACAAACAGCAGGTACTCTATTGTTCTTCCTTTTCGAAAAGCCTGTCACCAGGGCTCAGAATCGGTTGGGTGATTCCGGGAAAATACCGGGAACAAATAGAATACCGGAAATATGTCACCAGCCTTGCCACACCCACCCTGCCACAGTACGCGATCGCCGACTTCCTGCAGCAAGGCGGCTATGACCGTTACCTGCGCCAGGTACGGCGCGATTATCAGCGACAGGTGTCGCTCATGACCCGCGCCGTGGGGAAATACTTTCCGCAGGAAACCCGTGTCACGCAACCGCAGGGCGGGTTCGTCATCTGGATCGAATTACCCAAAAAAGTGGATTCACTACTGCTGTGTCAGCAGGCACTTGCCCAGCGCATCAGCATTGCACCCGGCCCGATATTTTCAGCCACCGGGAAATATCGCCATTTCATCCGGCTCAACTGCGCACAACCCTGGGATGAGGCACTGGAAAAGGCGATGATCACACTGGGGCGAATGGTGCATGAACTGAACACGCTCCGGCAGGGAAAACGGTCAGTAACACTATAGCTGGCGTTATTCCCCGGCATCAATCCGGTAAACCTGCTCATTGAGGCTGGTATCAGACAGTGACGTCCGCTGACCCTCAGCCACCACAATGCCACCCAGTGATTCGGCAATCTTTCGACTCGGTATATTGTCTCTATCAACCGGGTAGACCAAACCGGACAGCACCAGATTGGCTCGCGCCCACTGCACCAGACGCATGATTGCTTCACGCCCCAGCTTTTTGCCTTGCGAACTCTTTTTAAGCCAGATACCGAGCTCCGCGGTCACACCCGGCTCTTTACCATGAATTGCACAGACACCTGAAAACTGCCCCGTTTCAGTTTCCAGAATCGCCATGACCAGCTGGTCTCCGACCGCCATTTTTTCTCTGCTGGTATCGATGAACGCGTAAATTTCGTCTATATGATCGACCGGCTTTGGCACCATGTAGCGGGTAATATCAGCCGTAAATTCTCTGAATATGTCCCGGGCAAATTTTCGTGATACAGGAACCAGTTTAAGCCTCGTACTTTCGATCTCGACTATGGAGAGATCCTGTGTCTGGCTACATTTTTGTTTGAGAAGGCACATTTATTAATCTGACAGGTCTATGTTTTGCGGGCACCATGATCTGTGTGCGTGTTTTTCAATCCTTGTAACAGAAACAATCTGTCGTATGGTCGTTAACCATACCAACCGCCTGCATGAACGCATAGCAAATCGTCGACCCGACAAATTTGAATCCGCGTTTTTTCAGCGCCTTGCTCATGGCGTCCGATTCATCAGTCGTCACGGGGACATCCTGCATGCACTTCCATTGATTCCGGACGGGCTCGCCGTTAACGAATTGCCAGATATAGGTACTGAAATCCCGGTGCTCCTCAAGTACAGCCAGGTAACACTGCGCGTTGACGATAGCCGCGTTTATCTTGAGGCGGTTTCTGACAATACCGGCGTCCTTCATTAGATCAGCGCGCTTGTGCTCACTATAACGGGCCATCTTTTCAGCATCGAAATTATCGAATGCCTTACGGTAGTTTTCCCGTTTCCTGAGGATGGTGATCCAGCTTAGGCCGGCCTGCGCCCCTTCGAGTATCAGCATTTCAAACAGTTTCCGGTCATCAAAGACCGGGACACCCCATTCTTCATCGTGGTACTTTGTATACAAAGGCTCCACACCCGTCGCCCAGTCACAGCGTTTCATCGTTCATCCTTTTTTTCTCGTACGCAATCATGTCCTCCAGGGTTTTTCCTGGCTCGTTCGGGTATCGCTCGCCACTGACATGGAGCGTTTCAATCCTGTCCAGCCGGAAATTCCTGAAAGCCTGGCGCATTTCACACCAGGCTCCCAGTGTCCAGACCGTACCCCAGAAGAATAATCCCAACGGCCGGATGACACGCTTCGAATCGGCGCCATCGGCCCGTGTATAGGTGATGACGACCTTGTTGCGATGATCCACCGCGCTACGCAGTTCTCCCATAAAAGCCGCCACCCGCGCCGGTATTTGCACCAGCGGTGAGAACAGCCGGGTTTGGTCCAGCTCCCCTTTCAAGGCATCCGGCAATACCGTTTCAACTTTGCTCAACACGGATTGAGCCGCCATCGCCAGCTCGGGGTCCGCCCAGCTGTTGACGATGCGCGCCCCCAGCGTCAGGGCAGTCATCTCGTCCCGGGTAAACATCAGCGGCGGCAAATCATACCCACGCCGAATGACGTAACCGATACCGGCTTCTCCCTCTATCGGGACACCCGACGCCATCAGGTCCTGTACATCCCGATAGATCGTCCGCTCGGAAACCTCAAGGACTTCAGACAACCAGCGTGCGGTAGTAACGCGCCTTGAGCGCAGAAACTGCACGATCTGGAACAACCGGTCAGCGCGTCGCACGGGGGGTCTTCAGGCTATTTATTGATATAGGTAATAAGGGACAAGGTGGCACCCTGGGGATCACAGATGACACAGAAGCGTCCGACATCCGGGATGTCACGCGGCGCCAGCATGATTTTTCCACCCAGTGCTTCAGCCTGTTTCGCACTGGCTTCCACGTCATCCACAGTGACATAGGCGCCCCATGTCGGTGGCATAGTGCCGGCTTCAGGCGGCATCGCCATGAGGCCGGCCACTTCTCTGTCACCTGCCTTCGCCATGGTGTAAGCCATGTCATTGGTCTGCATGCCTTCCAGAGTCCAGCCAAACAGACTCCCGTAAAAGGCTTTTGCGGCTTCCACATCAGTGGTCATCAACTCATTCCAGCTAAAAGCGCCATGCTGTTTCATTGGTTCGGTCATTATGATTTCCTCTGCGTCAGTACATACGGAAGACTGACTATACGCCAACCCTCCTGACAGCCTGGTGTCAGGAGTGATTACTAATGACAGGGCAATGACGTTTCCGTAACCCCATCGCACACGTTTACACACCGAAGACTATTCGAATTCACCCATAGGCCCGAGACGAACTGTCATCAGCTCGACATCGGTTTTGGCGACGTGCGGCCCTTGCCGGGTACCGGCAGGGGTTTTCCAGAAGGTACCGGAAAAGCATGTCCTGCCACCCGTTTCAATGGTGCCCTTGAGTACATGGGAAGGCAGTCTCGAATGTCTGGAAGTGTATCTTGCCTGATGTTCGAAGCTTTTCGAGCAGTGCAAAATCGCCGAAGACGAAGAAGACACTTACCATTCGACCTTGCTTGTTCAATAGCCAAGTCTCTATGCGTCAGGATCCAATGTCTGCATAGAGCCTAGGGCAAAAATCGAAGACGGTGCACGGTCGGCCCTGGATCCACATGCCGACCAGACCGTGACAGCACGCTCAATGCACTCGGATAAGACACCGAGCTAGAAAGTAACTACATTTACGAAAGAAAACTGCATGTCTTTTCATTTCAAAAAATAGCACGCACCCCACGCAGTTGTTACTGTGCACGCGGAACAAGGTAGCGTCCGGGAGGCGATGCGAACCCACAAAATATTGCGAGTAAAATCAAATCATTAAAAAGCCCCGTGCTTTCTTACCAAACACGGGGCTTACTGTTTTCTTATAATTCAATGAATTATAGATGAAGATGGCGTCCCCAAGGGGAGTCGAACCCCTGTTGCCGGGATGAAAACCCGGTGTCCTAGGCCTCTAGACGATGGGGACAGATTTTA
>DRNU01000059.1 GCA_011374975.1 Gammaproteobacteria bacterium
CGGGCTTCGCTGCGCTCAGCTCCAACCTACCTTGACCCGGCCGGTTTCAGGGTCAGGCCGTACTCATATAACTCGCGTTTTTTGATTCCGGTCAGGCGGGCAGCCAGTTTAGCGGCGGTTTTTATCGGCAGTTCTTCCAACAGGACTGTCAGCACCCGTTCCGCTTCCGGCGTTATGACATGGCCTTCTACCTCCGCCAACCCATGCACCAGTACTACTATCTCGCCTTTCTGCTGGTTGGGGTCATCGGTCACCCACTCAGCCAGCGCCTGTAAGGTATCACCGTGAATGGTTTCGAACTGTTTGGTGAGCTCCCGCGCCAGGACGGCCGGGCGCTGCGCACCGAACACTGCGCACATATCGTGCAGGCTCTCCACGATGCGGTGGCTGGATTCGTAGAAAACCAGGGTACGCGACTCGCGGTTCAGTTGTTGCAGGCGGTTGATGCGCGCTGTGCTTTTCGCCGGTAAAAAGCCTTCAAAGACAAAGCGGTCAGTAGGCAGGCCGGAGGCTGACAGGGCACAGATCAGGGCGCTGGGGCCCGGCACCGGCACCACGCGTGCACCAGCCTCGCGCGCCAGCCGCACCAGGTTGTAGCCGGGATCGCTGATCAGGGGGGTGCCGGCGTCGGATATCAGCGCCAGTGAATGCCCTTCCAGCAGTTGTTGCACCAGTTTAGGCGCCAGTTCGCGTTCGTTATGCTCGTGCAGCGCGCTCATCGGTGTCTGCAGGGCATAGTGCTGCAACAGTTTGCGGCTGTGGCGCGTATCTTCCGCGACGATGCGTTCGACACTGCCGAGAATATCCACCGCGCGCGCCCCCAGGTCCGCCAGGTTGCCGATCGGCGTTGCCACCACGTACAGGGTGCCGCGCTCAGTCACCGGACAGGCCCCCGGGCACCCCTGTCACACCTCGGGCCGGGCGCCGAAAGAACATGCATATACTTTCATACCTCATTACAATGGACCGCTATCTATCCAGAAAAATCACGACTATCTGTGTACCGACTGCTTTCATCACTGTTGCTTGCCGCGCTGCTCCTGACAGGTTGCAGCACGACGCCGGAATCTCCTGCCACCGCCGCCGGGGACGACCTGTCACAGCGCGCACAGGATTATATTGAACAGGACGATTTTCTGTCCGCCGCGCAACTGTATCTCAGCGCGTCGAAAACAGCACCCGAAAAACAGCGCACCGGGCTGCGTCTGACGGCAGCGGAGCTGCTGGCACGCGGGCAGCAGTGGCCGCAACTGGCGCCGTTGCTGGCCAGTATCGATCCGCAAACCCTGGATGCCGGGCAACTCACCCGCCTGCGCCTGCTGGAGGCGGAACAGGCGCTGGCGGAAAGTCACCCCGAGCCGGCGCTGGAAATCCTGCAGACCGTCATGAACCCGGAAAACCTGCCCGACCACGGCCAACACTACTACCAGCTGCGCGCCAGGGCCTATGCCATGGTCGGCAACCCGCTGGAAGCGGCACGGCAACTGATCTGGCTGGATGGCCTGATCGATGATCCGCAGCAGAAACTGGCCAACCAGTACCGTATCTGGGAACAGTTCTCCGGTCTCTCCGACACCAGCCTGGAACAGCTGCGTACCAGCCCGGCGCCGGACGCGCTCAGTGGCTGGATGGAGCTGGTACTGATCACCCGCCAGCACCGCCGCGACCGGGCCAGCTGGTCAGCCGCGCTGGATGAGTGGCGCCTGCGCTATCCCGGCCACAGCGCTGAAACCACGCTGCTGCCCGACCTGCTGCACCAGGTCGGGCAGTTCGGCGCACGCGCGCAGCATATCGCTGTACTGCTGCCCTTGAGCGGACGCACCGCCAACTCCGCCAGCGCCATCCGTGACGGCATGCTGGCCGCCTATTACCGGGATACGCTGGAACGGCCCGAATTACGCTTCTACGATACCGGCGGAAAGTCGCAGGCAATCTGGTCGGTGTACCAGCAGGCCCTGCAGGAAGGCGCAGACTTCGTGATCGGCCCGTTATTGAAAGAAAGTATCCTGCAGTTATCACGTGTCGGCGAACTGCCGGTGCCGGTACTGGCGCTCAACCATACCGGCCCCGGCGATCCTGAGCTGGCGCTGTACCAGTTCGGCCTCGCCCCGGAAGACGAGGCGCGCCAGGCAGCAGACCGGATCTATGCCGACGGACAGCGCCAGGTCATTGCACTGGTGCCGGACAGCGCCTGGGGACGGCGCGTGCTGGCCGCTTTCGAGGCACAACTTGTCGAGCGCGGCGGCGAACTGCTGACCACCAGCCATTACGCACCGGACAGCGCGGACTTCAAGGCGCCCATCCAGCATGCGCTGAACCTGGATGCCAGCCGTAACCGGTACCGCGCCCTGCAACGCATCCTGGGCAAAAAACTGGAATTCGAACCCCGCCGCCGGCAGGATGTGGAAGCCATATTTATCCTCGGCTTCCCGCGCCAGGCACGTCAGCTGAAACCGCAACTGCGCTTCCATCACGCGGGCGACATCCCGGTATACAGCACCTCGCACGTCTATTCTGCCAGCCCTGACCCCTCAATCGACCGCGACATGGACGGGCTGTTTTTCTGTGATATCCCCTGGATACTCGATTTTGAAACCCGCTGGTCAGACCAGCGTGAGCAGCTCTACAGCGCCTGGCCGAACCGCAGCCAGCGTTTCCAGCGCCTGTTTGCACTGGGTTACGACGCCTACCAGGTCAGCCCCTGGCTGGAATCCCTGAACATGCCGGGGTTTGCCTCTTTCCCGGGCGCTACCGGCATTCTGACGCTCGACGACAACCGGCAGCTGCATCGCCAGCTGGTGTGGGCGCAATTCAGCAAGGGCCGGCCTCAACCCATCACGTCCATGGAGGGACACTATGAACCGGAAGCAATCGGGGGACCGCGCTGAAACGCTCGCCTGCCGCTACCTGGAACAGCGCGGGCTGCGCCTGCTGACGCGCAATTTCCACTGCCGGCGCGGCGAAATCGACCTGGTGATGCGCGATGGCGACAGCCTGGTCTTTGTTGAGGTACGATACCGCCGGCAGACCCGCTTCGGGCTGCCGGCGGAAACCGTGTCATACAACAAACAGTCCCGTATTATTCACTGTGCCCGTTACTACCTGGCGCGGCACCGGGGCTGGAACGAAGCGGTGCGTTTCGATGTCGTAGCCATCGCGGGCAGACCGGACGACCTGACAATCGAATGGCTAACCAATGCCTTCCAGGCGGAAGGCTGATCACAGGACTGGAGACTTCTTCCCATGACAATACGCTGGCTGACTACTGGCACCCTGTTACTCGTCGCACTGCTATCGAGCGGCTGTGTCCCGGTGATTCTGGCAGGCGGGGTTGCAGCAACAACCACCGTGATACACGACCGGCGCACTGCCGGCGAGATTATCGAGGACGAGGCCATCGAGGGACGCGTCAAGGCGGCACTGGGCAAGGATCCCGAATTGAATGAGCAGTCGCACATCAATATCACCAGCTACGACGGCGTGGTGCTGCTGAGCGGGGAAACACCCACCGAGGCCATGCGCACCCGTGCCGGAGAAATTGCACGCATCCAGAGAGAAGTCCGGCGTGTGCATAATGAACTGGTGGTCGCAGCACCCAGCTCGCTGATGACCCGCACCAGCGATTCGCTGATTACTTCACGTGTAAAGAGCGCATTGTTCGGCGTGAAAATCGAAGGCTTTGACCCCACCCGGGTCAAAATCGTCACCGAAAACGGCACTGTCTACCTGATGGGCATGCTGTACCGCGCCGAAGCCGCCGCGGTCACCGAGCAGACGCGCCAGATCAGTGGTGTGCAGCGTATTGTTACGCTCTACCAGTTCCTGGACTGAGCGGGTTACCCCGTCATTGCGAGCGCAGCGCGGCAATCTCTTTGGCACGGCACCAGACTGATAGAGATTGCCGCGCTGCGCTCGCAATGACGGGGAGTCTCAGGCGCAAGTAAAATGCCATCCACCCCAGCATTCATTGACCTGCTGAAGACATCGCTCGAGTCCGGGCAATTACTCACTGACCTGGCGGACTGCCGCGCCTACGGCTACGACAACAGCACCTTGCAGGGCCAGCCACTGGCCGTGGCGCTGCCGGAGACACATGAGCAGGTCGTCGCTATCGTCGGGGCCTGCCGTGCACATGGCGTATCCCTGATCGCGCGTGGCCAGGGCACCGGCACCACCGGCGCCACCGTGCCGCTCAATGACCATACCCTGGTCCTGTCCCTGCAACGCATGAACCGGATCCTCGAACTCAACCGCGACAACCGGCTGATAGTGGTGCAACCGGGCGTTACCAACCAGGCCGTTCAGGATGCCGCCGCGCAACAGGGATTCTTCTGGCCACCGGACCCCACCAGCGCCGCGGTCTGCACGGTCGGCGGCAACCTCGCCTATAACTCGGCGGGACCGCGTGCTGTAAAATACGGCACGCCGCGCGAAAACACGCTGGCGCTGAAAGCCGTAACCGGCAGCGGTGAAACCCTGCATACCGGCGTGCATACCACCAAGGGCGTGGTCGGTTATGACCTGACCCGGCTGCTGATCGGCTCGGAAGGCACCCTCGCCATCATCACCGAGGCCACCCTGAAACTGACCCCGCTGCAACCGGCAAAACGCACCCTGCGCGCCATCTACAAAGACGTGCACAGCGCAGCATGCGCAGTTGCGAACATCATGTCGCAACCGGTCATCCCCTGCGCACTGGAATTCATGGACGGCAAAGCCATCGACATGGTGCGCGCCGAGGCCAGCCCCGCCCTGCCCGAAGCGGCCGGCGCACTGCTGATGATCGAAGTCGACGGCATCGAGTCACAACTGGACGAACTCGTATCACATGTCGTCGCAGCCGCAACCGTCGACGGCACCCAGGACATCAGCCAGGCACACTCACAACAGGAAGTCCGCGCACTGTGGGAAACACGCAAGGCACTGTCGCCCGCACTGCGCCGCGTAGCCCCGAAAAAAATCAATGAAGACGTCGTCGTACCGGTATCACGCATACCGGAACTGGTTGACCGGCTGGAACAGCTTTCACAGCAGCACGACATCACCATCATCAACTTCGGCCACGCCGGCAACGGCAACCTGCACGTCAACCTGCTCTACAACCCCGACGACCCCGCACAGCAACAGCGCGCCGAAGCCTGCCTCGGCGACGTGTTCAGCGCCGTTCTGGCCATGGACGGAACCCTCTCCGGCGAACACGGCATAGGACTGGTAAAACGCGACTGGGTCAGCAAGGAACTGGACCAGACCAGCCTGCAACTGATGCACGCCATCAAACGGCAGTTCGATCCCGATGACATCCTCAACCCGGGCAAGACACTGCCGGACCAGACTGCCTGAAAACAGGGCGTATTACTGGATGTTGATTTCCGAACCATCGGACCATGACCTGTTGGTACTCTCGCAAAGACGCAAGGCACGCAAAGAAAAACCTCTCAATAGTTTCAATGGGGTCAGACTCGATTGAATTTCAGGCTTACCGGACTTCTTCAAAGTCACCTCCGCCCGGAAATACAATTTTTTGCACCGGGCCGGGGATGCCTTTCCGGCTTCAGGCGCAGGCGCAAGGCGCAGGAAAGGCATCCCCGGCCCGGTGCAAAAAGGCATCTAACAGAGAGCCGACTCTTCCTGGGCGATGTCGGGCTTCACTGCGCTCAGCCCAACCTGCCGGCGATGGTTTTATTTTTTTTCTGTCGACCGACACCATCCCGGCGTGTGTTTTAAACCTTCTTCCAGCTGCACACGCGGCTGCCAGTCCAGCACCTTGCTGATCGCCTCGTTGTCGCACACCCAGTCCGGATGCCGCAGTTCACGCAGTTTTTCCGGTGTCAGCATCGGCGCATAACCCAACCAGCGTGCCAGACTGCGATTGATCCACGCAGGTAACGCAAAAACTGCCGGCGGTATCCGAACAGCCCGCACCTGACGTTGGCAGAGATGCTCTACAGCATTAA
>DRNU01000060.1 GCA_011374975.1 Gammaproteobacteria bacterium
CCTTTTCGAAACCGCCCACCGAGGCGACCTCGGCAACACCTTCCACCGATTCCAGCCAGTAGCGCAGCGTGAAGTCCTGCAAACTGCGCAACTCAGCCAGATCGTTATGGCCGGACTTATCCACCAGGGCATACTGGAACACCCAGCCGACGCCGGTGGCATCCGGACCCAGGGTCGGGCGCACCCCATCCGGTAACTCGGCAACCGCAGAGTTCAAATACTCCAACACCCGCGAGCGCGCCCAGTAGATGTCAGTGCCGTCTTCGAAGATGGCGTATACGAAGCTCAGCCCCATAAAACTCTGGCCGCGCACGAACTGCACGTTAGGCGCTGCCAGCAAGGTTGTTGTGAGCGGATAGGTGATCTGGTCTTCAACCAGGTCCGGGCTGCGGCCCGGCCATTCGGTATAGATAATCACCTGCACGTCGGACAGATCCGGAATGGCGTCCAGCGGTGTTTGAACCAGGGCGCAGTACCCCCAGAAGGCACCCGCGGCCACCAGTAACAGTGTGATCAACGTATTACGTGCGCAGTAGGCAATGAGCCGCTCAATCGGCCCCTGGGATGATGTTTCGTTCACCATTGGTCGATCCCCGCTTTCAGCTTGCTTTCGGCGGCTATCAGGAAGTTACCCGACGTCACCACCCGGTCACCGGCTTCAAGGCCGTCCAGCACCTCAATATCATCGCCGTTGCGTAGGCCGGTTTTGATCTTGCGCGGTTGCAGGCGACCCTCGCCAAGATCCAGGAACACGACACGACTTTCGCCGGCGTACAGCACGGCGCCCTCGGGCACCACCAGGCGTTCGCCCAGATCGACCTTGAGGTGGACGTGTGCATACATATCCGGCCGCAACAGCCCGTCGGGGTTAGGCAGCTCGACGCGCACGCGTGCCGTGCGCGTGTCGCTTTCAAGGTAGGGGTACAGATAAGCCACTTTGCTGGGAAAGGTGCGACCCGGCATTTCCGGTAACACTACCTCCGCGGCCATGCCGACTTGTACGTAGGGCAACTCGTATTCATAGACCTGCCCTTCCACCCAAACACGGGAAAGGTCCGCGATACGCAGCAGTTTCATACCGGCCTTGACGGCCGTGCCTGCGACGATGAGTTTTTCAATCACCGTGCCGCCAACGGGTGACAGAATCGGCACATACTCAGCAGCACGGCCACGTTTCTCCAGCGCCCGAATCTGCGCCGGACCGATATCCCACAGACTCAAGCGGCGACGTGCGGCACCGAGCAGGCTGTCGGTGTCTAACTTGCGTCGATGCAGCGATTCCAGGTACTCATCCTGCGCAGATACCAGCTCCGGACTGTACACGCTGAACAGCGTTTGACCTTTCCTGACTGGGACACCGACATAGTCGGCAGTCAGTTCGCCGATCCAGCCGTCGAACTTGAGACTGATGTCGGTTAACCGGGTCTCATCGTAAGTCACTTGCCCTGCCGCGCGGATGGTTTGCCTGAGGTGTTTTCGTTCCACCACGCCGGTGGTCACACCGATGAGCTGGCGGCGGCGAGCATCGACAAGAATACTGCCGGACTGCACTTCCTGTTTCGTCACCGGTACCAGGTTCATGGCGCAGATGGGACAGGTACCGGGGGTCGCCGATTTGACCGAAGGGTGCATGGAGCAGGTGTAATGGGAAATATCCCCCGGTGTGGCAGTTGCCAGGCCCAGCCCTTTGCGACCGGTGGCCATGTCGAAGGTGAGATCGCCGTGCCCTAACGCTTCGCTGTGTACATCCACCGCCAGCGGCCAGGCGCCGCTCATGGACAGCTCGAAATCGCCCTGGTAACGACCCGGTGCCGTTTCTTCAATATCTGCGGCGGCAATCATGGCCTGCATGGAACCCATGGCGGGCATTTGCGCTATGGCACGGACCTCGGCGCCGGTCACCGGCTGATCCTGTGCATCTTGCACCAGGACGGTGATGTGATTCCTGCCAACTTTGGGCGGGTCCGGTTCAACGACCACACTGACCTGATACGGTCCGGCCTGTTGAAACGGGGCAACGTCGACCGTATTCGGTTTATCTTCTCTGCTGTCGTTCAGTAAATAGATGCCTCCGGCCAGTGCAACGACGACCAGGGCGGCAAAGCTTGCTATGAATTTATATGACGTTTTCATGGGGCATTTCTCCGCGATTCATTGCCTGCGCTCAGAGGGGTGAGACTACCCACCGCGCGCTCCAGTGCTGCCAGATGACGGTGCAGATCGGCCAGCGCCTGCTCGACTTGCAAGCGGGTCTGAATGAGGTTCTTCTCGGTCGTAAGAAGGGACAGGAAATCGCCGCTACCGCCCTGATAATCCACTTTCGCAGCAGCCAGATTTTCTTCTGCCAATGGCAGCAGGCGCTCGCGATAAAGTGTCAACACGTGACGACTCTCCTCAACCCGGTCGTAGGCACGCTGCACTTCACCGGCGATGACGGCCGCCTTGTCGGTCAACTCCCATTGCGCCTGCATCATTCTCGCCCGAGCAGCATCTTCAGCCGCGCGCCGTTTGCTTCGATCCAATGGCAGGTTGATACCGACACCGACCGTGAGGCGTTTTTCGTCCTGGTTCCACAGGCTGTTGTACCCTGCCTTGAGATTTAAATCGGGATAGAACGCACGCCGCGCAAGATCGGCTGTGCTTCTGGAGGCTTCAATGTGTGCAGCAAGCGCCTTTAGCTCAGGACGCGCCTGCGCTGCGCGGGTACGTAGTGTTTGTGCACTGGGCAAAGGCTCTGGCTCGGATAACTTTGTCGGCAGCGGCAAGCGTTCATCCGGTGCACGGTTCAACAGCGTGTTGATGCGTGCCAGGCTATCGCGCCTTTGTCGCTCCAGTACGATGGCGCGATGCTTGAGCAGGTTAAACTCCACGTCGGCGCGCAGCGCATCCCGCTTGCTGGCCTGACCGGTACTGTAACGAGCCTCGGCAATGCGCCGAAACTCCTGCAACAGATCCTGATTGATGCGGTTAATACGGATAGCTTCATGGATGAAATACCAGTCCGCGAACAGTGACCGGGTCGTGGCAGACAGTTTCAACCGTAACGTCTCGATGTCTTGCTGCGCTGCGTCGGCTTCGTGTTGTGCGCGTTCGCCGCGCAGCTGCCGTTTGCCGGGCCAGGGCAGTTGCTGTGACAGCTCCAGTTTCTGACCGAAGTCGAGATCATCGGCACCCGCTGTGCGCGGCGCTGCCGCGTAAGACAGCATCGGATCGTCCAGCGCAGCGGCCGGCTCGATGCGCGACTGCGCCGCCTGCCAGGCCGCCTGCATCGCGGGCAGCGTGGGGTTGCGTGCCAATACCGCATCCACCAGTTGCCGAGGCGTTAGCTGCTGGTTGTGAACAAATAGCGGACCCTCTCCGCTATCGGCTACTGCGCGACCACCACCTGTGGCCAACACCAACAGGAGGACTGCTATGCCATATTGCCTTAACGAATAAATCTGGAAATTCATAACGACACCTTCGTAGTCGTGTCATACGCACGAGCCGAACTCGTGCCATCAACGCGCACAGACACAGGCCGCACGACCTGGTTGCGTGCGCAAATCAGTACCCTGACGGGCGAACGAAGGTAGGTTTAAACGCGGAAGCGTCGGGTAAGCAGGTAGGTCAGGTTACCCGGGGAAGCGGGTGGTAAAGCAGTCGGGTCAAAGAGAACCGGCAGAGGATTCGGTGGATTGAGCGCCGATAGCGAAAACAGCAAGGCCGGGGGTGGCTGCGGCGCTTCCAGCAGCACGACCTGCTGGGCGTGTGACTCAGAGGCGATGGCATCACTGCCAGGTGGTGGCTGGTAGGAGACTGTGCAGCAATCTGTATCGGGCGTGGTTTGCTGATCGTGGCATCCCCCGCCCATTGCACACCCCTTGTCGCCGTGCTCATCGCAGCAACACACAGTCCGCTCCCCGCCACCCATGAGCTCGCAGGCAAATACCGCCTGAAACTGCGAGAACAGTCCGGTAAACAGGAACAAGCCAATGACAAAACGGCGGAATGATGCGTTTCGGGTCATGATTTCAAGCTAGCAGCCTTTGCTCTCCGGTACAAGATACTTACTTGACAACGTTCACCTGGCGTATCCAGCTCCGTCACAGCCCATACACCAGGTGAATGCTGTATCGGCTGTCGACCAGTCATCTTTACAGGCCGACAGGTACAAGACATATATTGTTTCAATCGCAAATCCGACAGTAAAACAGGATGCCCATGACTGCCGCCATCAGGCTTGTCTATACAAACGGACAATCGGTTTGCTCTTCCAGTGGTCAAATGCTGCGCCAGGGCAGAGTTCATTATTCTCTCCGAAAACACCAAAAACCTCCGGCTGGCAATATCAGCGGTTTGGATTTTTATCAAAGATGGATTTTGAAAATTCCGCGATATATTGCCCTATCATCTTTTTACAGTTTTAGCTATAATAGCCATTATAGGTATTATAGCTATTTTTAAGGCAGGGTTTTGTCTATGAAGGCACTATCAGCAAAAGACGCCAAGAACCGGTTCGGCGAATTGATGGATACGGTACAGCGGGAACCGGTCAGTATCGAAAAACACGGCAGGCCGGTCGCCGTGGTTCTTTCTGAAGTCGCGTACGAAAAAATGAAACTGGAGCATCTTCAGGCCATGCTTGCAGTCGGAGAAGCACAGCTTGACCGTGGCGAAGGAATAGACGGGGAAGAATTCTTCGAGGAATTGCGACAGGGAATATATGATTAATGTCGTCCTATCGCCTTTCACCTGAGGCCAAAAAGGATCTCCTTGCCATCCGTGTTTATACCCGAACTAAATGGGGCAACCTACAGGCACAGAAATACATCGATGCACTGGAGAAAAAGTGTGTGGAGTTAGCCAACAGTCCGCACATCGGTCGAGAACGACCAGAGATAAAATCCGGATACAGGAGCCTGGCTGAAGGAAAGCACGTTATTTTTTACCGTGTGAGTGATGGCGGTATCGATATCCTGAGAATACTGCACGGACGCATGGATATTGAGAGCCACATGGGGCAAGCATAAAAACTGGCTGCCAGCGTTGCACATCCGGTTGTTCGGTGCTGAGACTTGATCAAATCTGCTGCAAACGACCACGACATATCCTATCAGTCACTGATCAAAGTATAGCTTCGGGAGAAGCTGCAGGACCATAAATAATCTATTGGAAAGTC
>DRNU01000061.1 GCA_011374975.1 Gammaproteobacteria bacterium
GACTCTTCCCTGACCCAGATCGCTGTCGCCCCGGCCACCGCCGCCGGCATGACGATAAAGTTGATCACCGGGATCAAGGTACACAACATCACCAGCCCGCCAAAACTCCACGCCAGCAGCGGGCGCTTGCGCAGGCGTTTGCGCTGCTCGCTGAAAAACAGGCTGTGATTGGCCATCGGGTAGTCCATGTATTGCACGGTCATCATCCAGGCGCTGAACAGGATCCACAGTACAGATGCTGCGACATTGACCAGCGGTATCAGCAAGAGCAGCAGTAATGGCAACGCGCGCAGGGCGAAATAAAGCAGCTTGCGCAACTCCGACATCATGCTGGGAATGATGTCGCGTAACAACTGGCGCCAGTCACCCTCCAGTGTTTGGCCGGTCAGGTGCGCTTCCACGGCTTCCGCCAGCAGGCCGTTGAACGGCGCGGCGATCAGGTTCGCCAGGATCGAGAACCCGTAAAAAATCACCACCAGGCTGGTGAGCACGAACACCGGCACGATGACGTAGTGCAACCAGCGCAGCCACTCCGGCAGACGCTCGATCAGGTTGCTGGAGTAAGCATCCACCCAGCCATAGGCCCAGCCGATCAGGCCGCCGAACAGCAGGATATTGATCAGCAGCGGTATCAGTACAAAACGCCGCAGACCGGGCTTGCCCAGCAACGAGAAGCCCTGCAACAGGTAGCCGGGGCCGGCGAACAGATCTTTCATGGCAGGTTCTCCAGGTTCAGGCGATAAAATCTGCGATGCGGGCAACGCCCTCGCGCAGGTTTTCCAGCCCCGTAGTATAAGCGAAGCGCACGTGCCGTTCGGCAGCATGGTGGCCGAAATCGATACCGGGTGTAATCGCCACACCTGCCTCTTCCAGCAGGCGGGTGGCGAAAGCAAAACTGTCATCGGTAAAACGGCTGCAGTCGGCATACAGGTAGAAAGCACCCTGCGGTTCTACAGGAATCCCGAAACCGAGCTCCCGCAGCGCAGGCAATAAATAGTCGCGGCGTTCCTGAAAAGCCTGGCGGCGTTGTTCCAGCAGCGCCTGCGTCTCCGGCTGGAACGCCTCCAGCGCAGCGTGCTGGGCGACGGTCGGGGCCGCCAGGAACAGGTTCTGCGCCAGCATGTCGAGCGGCTCGATCATGGCCTCGGGCGCCACCAGCCAGCCCAGACGCCAGCCGGTCATGCCGAAATACTTGGAAAAGCTGTTGATGACGAACACATCGTCGCCGAGCGACAGTGCGGTATGTGGCCGGTCGCCGTAGTGCAGGTGCTGGTAGATTTCGTCCACGATCAGGGCAGCCTTGTTCTTCCGCACCACGTCCAGCATGTCCTGCAGGGCGTCCTGCGTTACTACGGTGCCGGTGGGATTGGAGGGGCTGGCGATCAGCACACAGGACGTGAGCGGGCTCCAGTACTGTTCGAGCAGCCCGGCGTCCAGCTGGTATGCCTGCTGCGCACCGACCGGCACCCGTACCGGTTCACCTTCAAACAGATAGACAAAATTACTGTTGCAGGGGTAACCCGGGTCCGCCATCAACACCTGGCTGCCGGGATCGACCAGTGCTGCAAGAATCAGCTGCAGGGCACCGGATGCGCCCGGCGTGACCAGCACGCGGCGCGGCTCAATCTCAACATCGAAGCGGTCCCGGTAGTGTTGCGCGATGGCTTCGCGCAAGGCCGGCAGGCCCGCTGCCGGTGTGTAGTGTGTCTTGCCCGCCTGCAGGGCGCGGATGCCGGCCTCGGTGACCGGCTGCGGTGTGGGGAAATCCGGCTCGCCGATTTCCATGTGCACCACGCTGCGGCCCTGTGCCTCCAGTTCACGCGCGCGCGCCAGCAGCGCCATGACGTGGAACGGCGTGATGGAGGCAAGGCGTTGTGCGGGCAAGAGGGAACCTAAGCGCTGCGCGAATGCAGGTCGTGCAGCAGTTCGATATCGACCATTTTATGTCCGCCCGCATCGCCGGCCAGTACCTCAAATGGCCGGTCCGGTTCACCCAGCTGGTCGAGCACCAGCACGGCGCCGTCGAAATCGTGGTCCTGCGTGTACTGGCTGGCTGTTACCAGCGTCGCCAGCCCGGCGTCCTGCGCCGAATGCAGACCGTTCTCCGAATCCTCGAACGCCAGGCACTCTTCCGGGCTGACGTCCATGGCCTGCATGGCGTAATGGTAGATATCCGGCGCCGGCTTCTTGGCCGGCACCACGGAACCGGCGGCGATGACCTCGAACCAGCTTTCCGAATCCGACGCCAGGTTGTGGCGTAACAAAGCGGTCACATTGGCCGGCGTGGTGGTGGTCGCAATTCCCAGGCGCAGCCCGGCCTCGCGTGCCGCGTTGATCAGGCGTACGACACCGGGTCGCATCCCCATCTGCCCGGAAGACACGGTATCGGTATAGACAACAGTCTTGGCGGCGTGCAGGCCGGCGATATACTCGTCAAGGTCACCGGGGGCGGTGAAATCCGGCAGATGCGTTGCCAGGAAATGCCGGATCCGCTCCTTGCCGCCGGTAACCGACAGCAGTTCGCCGTACATCTGTTGCGACCAGCGCCAGTCCAACCCGGCCTGTGCAAAGGCCTTATTGAATGATTGACGGTGGATTTCCTCGGTTTCGGCAAGGGTGCCGTCCACGTCAAACAGCAGCGTCGTCAGTTTGCTCATACCTGTTTTCACCCGGTTATTCAGTGGCATTAGCCTACCGCATCGACAAAACCGGCAACAGGGGAAACCACCGCAGAACTTTTGCGACTTTCGCGCTTGACTCTGCCCATGCACAGCCGGAAACTACCGCACTTGAATTCGGGACGGGGCTTTAAATGCTTGCCTGTGTTCATGGATTCTGCTATAGAGCACGGCGGGTTTTATTATGTTGGCTGGGAGGCGTTGAATGGCTGCCAAGAAAAAGGCTGCGAAGACCGGGGCGAAAAAGAAAACTACCGCCAAAAAGAAGGTGGCAGGGAAAGCGGTCGCAAAGAAAAAGGCGGTCGCGAAGAAGAAAACTGTTGCCAGGAAAAAAGTCGTTGTGAAGAAGAAAACAGTTGTGAAGAAGAAAACAGTTGTGAAGAAAAAAGCGGTCGCGAAGAAAAAGGCGGTCGCGAAGAAGGTCGTCGCCAAAAAAACCGTGGCAAAGAAAAAAGCCGTAGCGAAGAAGACCGCTGCAAAGAAAGCGCCGGCGGCCAGGAAAAAACCCGCATCGGCAGCCGCGCATATCGGGCCGGTCCCGGGCATCGCCCCGTACAAGGAGAAGCGCGGCGAAGAGTACATGAACGAAGACCAGGTCGAACACTTCCGCAATATCCTGCTGACCTGGAAACGCGAGCTGATGGAAGAAGTCGATCGTACCGTGCACCACATGCAGGACGAAGCCGCCAACTTCCCCGACCCCAACGACCGCGCCACGCAGGAATCCGAGTTCAGCATGGAACTGCGGGCACGCGACCGTGAGCGCAAGCTGATCAAGAAGATCGACGAGTCGCTGATGAACCTCGATAACGACGAGTACGGTTACTGTGAGAGCTGCGGTATCGAGATCGGCATCCGCCGCCTCGAGGCGCGTCCCACGGCGACCCAGTGCATCGACTGCAAGACGCTGGATGAAATCCGCGAGAAACAGATGGGCTAGGCGCCTTATGCCCTGCCCCGTCACAGAAACCGGCCGCTGCGCCGGTTTCTGTTTTTATGCTACCCGGGAAAAGGTCGCGGCATGAGCGGCACAGCCTGTCGCGGGCGCTTCGCCCCCTCACCGACCGGCCCGCTGCATTTCGGCTCCCTGCTGGCCGCGGTCGGCAGTTTCCTGGATGCGCGCGCCCGGCACGGCAGCTGGCTGGTGCGCATGGAAGACCTGGACCCCCCGCGCGAAATGCCGGGCGCGGCGGATGACATCCTGCGCACGCTGGAGGCGTTCGGCCTGCACTGGGATGGAGAAGTCATGTACCAGAGCCGTCGCCACGCAGCTTACCGGGCGGCCCTCGATGAACTCGAACGCGCGCAGCACCTCTATCCCTGCGGCTGTTCGCGCCGTGAAATACAGGCACAGGCTGTCGCCGGCAAACCCGCCATCTACCCCGGCACCTGCCGCAACGGCCTGCCACCGGGTCGTGTAGCGCGTGCGGTACGCATCCGCGTCCCCGACATCGACATCCATTTCGAGGACCGCGTACAGGGCCGGACGGGCTTGAACCTGGCCGAACAGAGCGGTGACTTTATCCTGCGGCGTGCCGACGGCCAGTTCGCCTACCACCTGGCGGTGGTCATCGACGATGCGGCGCAGGACATCACCGACATCGTGCGCGGCGCCGACCTGCTCGACTGCACCGCCCCGCAGATCTTCCTGCAGCAGGCCCTCGGCTACAGCACGCCGCGCTACCTGCACCTGCCCGTCGTGGTCAATGCGCAGGGCGAAAAGCTGAGCAAGCAGACCCACGCCCCGCCGGTCAGCGCCGAACACGCCATCGCAACACTGGGCCGTGTGCTGCAACGGCTCGGCCAGGCGCTGCCGGATGCCGGTACGCTGGACGATTTCTGGCGACAGGCGATACACAACTGGCAGGTGACGCGCATCCCGCGCTCACGCAACGTCAACGAACATTGATACCGGTTTCATAAACTCCGTACAATGTCGGTATTCGAACAATAAGCCGGCCCGTCGCACAGGGGCCCAGCCACAGGAGCACATCATGTCCGAGGAAAAAGTCTACCCGGTACCTGCAGACTTCGCCGCCAGCGCACACATCGATGCCGAACGCTACCGGGAAATGTACCGGCAGTCCGTGGATGACCCCGAAACCTTCTGGGCCGAACAGGCCGACCGCTTCATCAGCTGGTACAAGCCCTGGAACAAGGTCATGGACTGGGACTTCCACAAGGGCGACATCCGCTGGTTCGAGGGCGCCGAGCTGAATGTCAGCTACAACTGCATCGACCGTCACCTGGAGACGCGCGGCGACCAGACCGCCATCATCTGGGAGGGCGACAATCCCGAGGAAGACAAGCACATCAGCTACCGGGAACTGCACCGCGAAGTCTCCATCTTCGCCAATGTGCTCAAGGCGCGCGGGGTCAAAAAAGGCGACCGGGTCTGCATCTACATGCCGATGGTGCCGGAAGCCGCCTACGCCATGCTGGCCTGCACCCGCATCGGCGCCGTGCACTCGGTGGTGTTCGGCGGCTTCTCGCCCGAATCCATCAAGGACCGCATCCTGGACTCCGACTGCCAGGTGGTGATTACCGCCGACGAAGGCGTGCGCGGCGGCAAGGCCATCCCGCTCAAGGCCAACACCGACAAGGCCCTGGAAAGCTGCCCGAACGTGCACACAGTGCTGGTCATACGCCGCACCGGCGGCGATATCCAGTGGCACGACGAGCGCGATGTCTGGCTGCATGAAATGGCGAAAACCGTGGATGCCGAGTGCGAACCCGAATCGATGGGCGCGGAAGACCCGCTGTTCATCCTCTACACCTCGGGCTCGACCGGCAAACCCAAGGGCGTGCTGCACACCACCGGCGGCTACCTGCTGTATGCCGCCATCACCCACAAGTACGTGTTCGATTACCAGGACGGCGAACACTACTGGTGCACCGCCGACGTGGGCTGGATCACCGGCCATACCTATATCCTGTACGGGCCGCTGGCCAACGGCGCCACCACGCTGATGTTCGAGGGTATCCCCACCTGGCCGGATGCCTCGCGCTTCTGGCAGGTGTGCGACAAGCACAACGTGGCCTCGTTCTACACCGCACCGACGGCGATACGCGCGCTGATGCGCGAAGGCGATGCGCCGGTGCAGAAAACCTCGCGCAGCTCGCTGCGCCTGCTCGGCACCGTGGGCGAACCCATCAACCCCGAAGCCTGGGAATGGTACTACCGGGTGGTGGGCGACACGCGCTGCCCGATCGTGGACACCTGGTGGCAGACCGAGACCGGCGGGCACATGATCACCCCCCTGCCCGGCGCCACCGCGCTCAAGCCCGGCTCGGCCAGCTTCCCGTTCTTTGGCGTGACACCCGCGCTGGTCGATGGCGACGGTAACCTGCTGGAAGGTGAAGCCGAAGGCAACCTCGTTATCACCAGTTCCTGGCCGGGACAGATGCGCACGGTATACGGCGATCACAAGCGTTTCAGGGAGACCTACTTCTCGACGTATCCCGGCATGTATTTCACCGGCGACGGGGCGCGGCGTGACAGGGACGGCTACTACTGGATCACTGGCCGCGTCGACGATGTGCTGAATGTCTCCGGCCACCGGCTCGGCAGCGCGGAACTGGAAAGCGCGCTGGTCCTGCACGATGCGGTTGCCGAGGCTGCGGTGGTAGGCTACCCGCACGACATCAAAGGCCAGGGCATCTACGCCTATGTCACCCTGGTGAAGGGCGTGGAATACACCGACGAGCTGAAACAGGAACTGGTCAAAATGGTACGCAACGAAATCGGCCCCATCGCCACCATCGACGTCATCCAGTGGGCGCCGGGGCTGCCCAAGACCCGTTCCGGCAAGATCATGCGCCGCATCCTGCGCAAGATCGCTGCCAATGAAGTCGACAGTCTGGGCGATACCTCGACCCTGGCCGACCCCGGCGTGGTGGAAGACCTGACAGCCAACCGCGCGCATCAATGAGCGGACTGTCCATTAATCAGCTGGATGTCCTGCTGGTCGAGCCGTCCAGCACCCAGCGGCACATCGTCGAGGGTTTCCTGGGCCAGCTTGGCGCACCGGCAGTACGCTACGCCGAAACCGCACAGCAAGCGCTGGAGGCCATGCGCAACCACGCGCCCGACCTGGTCATAAGCACCATGCACCTGCCGGACACCACCGGCACGGACCTGGTACAGACCATGCGCGGCGAGGACGGGCTGCTGGATATCGCTTTCATGCTGATCTCCAGTGAAACCCACCTGCGCTACCTGGAACCGCTGCGGCAGGCCGGCGTCATCGCCATCCTGCCCAAACCCTTCACGCTGGAACAGCTGCGCACCTCACTGCTGTCGACGCTGGATTTCCTGGAGCCCGAACCGCTCGACCTGGAACAGTTCAGCCCCGAGGAACTGCGCATTCTCATTGTCGACGACAGT
Organism: Gammaproteobacteria bacterium; assembly: GCA_011374975.1. Taxonomy (GTDB): domain Bacteria; phylum Pseudomonadota; class Gammaproteobacteria; order DSM-19610; family DSM-19610; genus Thiogranum. The sequence continues at coordinate 7,066 of DRNU01000061.1, forward strand.
TTCACCTCGCGCCGTATCATCCGGCAGATGATGGAACGCATGGGCATCGAGAGCTTTGCGGAAGCGGAAAACGGCCGCCAGGCGGTGGAGATGATCGAGCAGGAGTTCTTCGACCTCATCGTCACCGACTACAACATGCCGGAAATGGACGGCGAAGAACTCAGCCAGTTCATCCGCAACCACAGCGCCCAGCAGAGCGTGCCGGTGCTCATGGTAACATCAGAGACCGACCACAACCGCCTGGCCGGTATTGCGCAAAGCGGCGTCTCCGCCGTGTTCGACAAACCCTTCACCATCGACATCCTGCGTGACACCATCCAGCGCCTGCTGGGCTGAGTAGCGTCGGCGATCTGGCGCAAAATACGCACCATTCCAGTGCATATTTATCATTCTCTAATATAGTTCTTCCCGGTGCCTTTCCAACCCTCTCCGGGGGTTCACATGCACCATGTCCGGGCATAAATGCCAATTAATGTTATTTCTGTTTTATTAATATATCTATTTATTTACAGTAGTTTTTAATTGAGTTTCAATCACTCTTTCGCTGTCAAAAACCACTCCATATCCACATAAACCTGTGGCTTTTTCTCAAGCCACACAGCCCCCGGCCGATACTCCAATCTGACTAGTTCGTCAAGAGATTGGCGCACATTTCAGGCTGAAATTCCGGTCCCGTTTTCCCGGCAGCCACCCATATATGGATGACACCGTTGGAACTACGCCCTATGAAACTATCGACTTTTTTCAAAGCCACTACCCTGTGCTGTGCCCTGTTTTCCGGAACCGTCAATGCCGATGACTCCGACATCTATTCGATTCATTTCTCTGAAGACGGTAAGCACCTGATTACCGGTGGTGCGGGCGGATTTACGCTGGCAGACACGGACAAGTATTCCGGCGGCATCAAGATCTGGGACAGCCGCACCGGCAGCCTGGTTGAAGCCATGGGACAGCGCTCGGATCTGAACAGCATCTTTGGCGAGCAATATGGCCGCGTCGGCAGCCGCCGCTGGGGCATCAGTAACTTCAAGGACGTGGTTCTGAGCGGCAGTTACCCGGACGGAAAGGTTTTGTTACTGCCCAGTTCACTGGGCCGCATGGTCGACAACGATCACCTGCAGATGCCTGACTTCATCGGTGGCTACCTGGATTTCTCGGCCAAACAGCCGGCTCGTATCGAGTTGTCACAGCTCACCCGGGAACAGGGCAACTGTGACCCGAAAACCGGTTTCTACGATTATGTCGGTCCTGTTGTACCCTCCAACAACGGCAAGTTCGCGGCCATTGTCGTCAACACCTGTAAAGCAGTGACTGCGAAGAATGGCCAGCAGCTGAACTTCGAATACCGCTCCGACCTGCATATCATGGACCTGGCGGAATTCGAGATCATTAAATCAGTGCCGCACATCGATGCCGGCGTGTATGCGCTGGGCATCACCGACAGCGGCAAGCGTATCGCCTTTGTCGGCCGCGACAAATTCGCCATCATGGACCTGGACAGCGGCAAAAAACACCTGGTGGAAAGCTACCCGGACAGCGAATTCATGATTCCGCGCCAGTTCAGTACCTTGCAGTTCAGCAAGGATGGCAGCAAGCTGGTTTCGCTGCGCAACATCTATGACATCGAGACCAGTACGGAAACCAGCCTGAAGTGGGCGGAAGGCGAGGCCAAAAAACCGCGTCGTATTTCCAGCGTCAAGGTGGCGCCCGACCTGAGTTATTTTGCTATCGTGCTACCCAAACGCTCCCTGATCACCTTCGGTGACGACGGGCTGCCGCATTCCTATGGCAAGGCCGACAAGGTAGTACTGCTGAATACCGAGACCGGCGAACGCACCGAGCTGGAAATCACTAAATCGATGACCGAAGGCAAACGCTGCGTCACCGACATCTCCCCGGACAGCGAACGTGTAGCCATTGGCTGCAAGGGCGGCCTGGTACGCGTGTATAACGCCCGTACCGGCAAGATGATCTGGAACAAGCAGAACATCGGGCAGGTACAGGACAACGGCCTGATGCACGTCCGGCACGAAGCACTGGATGACCTGTTCGCTGTGCTCGACAGTTCACTGGTGTACTGACAACAATCCCTGCGCCCGGCGGCGCTCGCAGTCTTTGCGACGCCGCCGGCGTATTTTCCCAATCGAGCCTCCCGATAACCCGCCTCTCCCGCCCGCCGTTACTGCAAAACACCTTACCGTTGCAATAAAAACTCTGAAACGCCGATAAATTCGTTTTCCGTCATTCCGGCGCATGCCGGAATGACGGATTAATCAGAGTTTCCTTCTTTTTGTATCCCTTTTCGTTGCCGCTTGATATAGGCTAGCCAGCCATATACGGGAAATATCCAATAGACCTGTGCAAGCATGCAAAATGACGCATGAAAATACGAAATAAGCTCACGCTGACGTTCCTGCCGTTAACACTCATCACCCTGGTCACCCTGGGTTCGCTTGCCTATTTCAGTTCAAAAAATGCCCTGACCCGGCAGGTACTGGATAATCTGGACAATGTCGCCGCGATCCAGAAACAACGCATTGAAAGCATCTTCGAACAGAATCGCGAACGCCTGCTGCTGGTCTCCTCCCGGACACAGCTGCGCCTCAGCCTGAAAAAATACCTGAACGACCCCAGGCCGCAGTACACCGACGAGATGAACCGCATCCTCAACGATGCCGGCGCCACAATTACAGACTTCCGGGCGCTCTTTATCCAGACACCGGATGGCCGGATTGTCGCATCAACCCGGCCGGAACTGATCGGCACGGTACATGCCGAAACCGAGCTGTTCAACGGCACCTACCCTGGCATGAAGGTGGATCTTTTCTACCGTGATGCCAACGGACGGCTGGGCGCCTATCTCGCAGGCCCCCTGTACCTGGGCCCGGAACTGCTGGGCGTGCTGGTCATCGATTCCGATATATCCAATATTGTCGCCTCGACCACGGACTACCACGGACTTGGCGAAACCGGTGAAACCCTGCTGATTCGCCGGCATGGCAACCGTGATGCCCGGTTTATTACCCCCGCCAGGTTTGACGACCAGGCTGCGCTGCAGCGGACAGTATCCGGGGAACTTGCCAGCTCGCCGTACATACAGGTCCTGCTCAAACAGGACCGGCTGCTGACCGACGCGAGGGATTACACAGGCCACTCCATTATTGCGGTGACACGTTATATCGACCCGCTGAACCTTGGACTGGTTGTCCAGAAACGCACCGATGAAGCCTATGCGCCGATCGACACTCTGCGCAAACTGCTGCTGTCACTGATTGCACTGTTCTCGATCACCGTCATCTTTGCCTCGCTTTACATCGCCCGCTCGATCACCCTGCCGATCTCCCGGCTGACCGAGGTGGCGAGCCGGATCAGCAGCGGGAACCTTTCCGAGCGAGCCGATATCAGCACACATGACGAAACAGGTCTGTTGGCAAACGCCTTCAACCGGATGACCGAGAACCTGATCGATGATATTAATGAGCGGCGACAGGCCGAAGAAAAATTCCAGTCACTGCTGAAATCCGCGCCGGACGCCATCATTATCGTCGAACAGGATGGCAGCATTTGCCTTACCAACCTGCAGGCGGAGCAGCTGTTCGGCTACAGCAGCACAGAGTTACTGGGCAAGCCCATTGAACTCCTGGTTCCCGACCGGCGCCTTCAAAGACACCCGCCCGAACCCGACACTGCAATGGACAAGGAACTTTACGGCGTACACAGGAATGGCGCCCGGTTCCCCATCGAGATCAGCCTGGCACCGATCAAAACCCACTCCGGCCTGCTGACCACCATGGTCATCCGCGATGTAACCGAGCGCAAGCAGGCCGAAGCACTGCTGATAAAACAGGCGAACTATGACACCCTGACCGGCCTGCCAAACCGCCTGCTGGCCGCGGACAGGCTGTCGCAGGCCCTGGCCCATGCCCACAGGAAAGGACTGAGTGTTGCGATCATGTTCCTGGACATCGACCGCTTCAAGAATGTCAACGACACGCTGGGGCATTCGGTGGGCGACAAACTGCTGACCGGGATAGCCGCCCGGCTGCGCGAAAGCGTGCACGAGGACGATACCGTTGCACGCCTCGGCGGCGATGAGTTTCTTATTATTCTTCCCGAGCTGGAGACACTGACAGCCGCGGAAATTGTGGCGGAGAAGATCCTTGCGGCACTCAGCCTCCCGTTCAGGCTGGATGACAGGGAACTGTTCACCAGCACCAGTATCGGGATTACCGGTTACCCGGAAGACAGCGATAACCCGGATATCCTGCTGCGCAATGCCGACTCAGCCATGTACCAGGCCAAGGATGCCGGGCGTAACACCTTCCGTTTCTTCACCCCCGAGATGAACATAAGGCTGCTCAAACGCCTGGAAATGGAGTCGCAACTGCGCTATGCAATGCACCGGCAGGAACTGTCCCTGCATTTCCAGCCCCAGGTCGATATAAAGAATGGCAGACTGGTCGGCGCCGAAGCCCTGTTGCGCTGGAAAAATCCCGAACTCGGTAATGTCCCGCCCGGCGATTTCATCCCGCTGGCCGAGGAAACGGGGCTTATCAATGACATCGGCGAGTGGGTACTGATACAGGCGTGCCAGGCAGCCGTTGCCTGGCAGTCGCATGCGCCCGACGGCATCCGTGTATCGGTCAACGTTTCAGCCGTCCAGTTCAGGGGCACGGGCCTGGTCCGGACAGTTCGCCATGCGCTGGATGTCAGTGGCCTGTCCGCACCGCTGCTCGAACTGGAAATCACCGAAAGGCTGCTGGTGGAGGATAACCCCAATACCAGCCGTATCCTTGAAGATATCAAACACATGGGCGTGCGCCTGTCACTGGATGACTTCGGCAAGGGCTATTCCTCGCTGAGTTACCTCAAGCGTTTCCCCTTCGATGTACTGAAAATCGACCGCGCCTTCATATCGGGCGTCACGACCAATACGGAAGACGCAGCCCTGTGCCGCGCCATCACGGCAATGGCCAGCAGTCTGAATCTGCTGATTGTCGCAGAAGGGGTCGAAACGCAGGAACAATGGCACTTCCTCGACACACACGGCGCCGATCTTGTCCAGGGCTATTTCATCAGCCGTCCGCTCGACGCAGACGGTTTTTATGACTACCTGTCGGCGCGCCGTACACAGGCGCAATAGTCCACACCAGTTGCTGACCAAGCATCTTTTTTTGTAAAAAACCTGCTAAGGTGGGTATCCATCTCCAGGTACAACGACTGATGTTCTGATCATGACGCCAGCTACCGGACCAAAGCTGCCGGCTACCCCGCATGCCGTACACGGTCATGAGGTACTCGACGCGTTGCACGTATCGCCCGGTGGCCTGGACAGCGCCGAAGCCGAAGCCCGCCTCGAACAGTACGGGCACAATGCACTCCCCGAAACCCGCCCGCCCGGCATCCCCCGGATTTTCCTGCGCCAGTTTACCAGCCCGCTGATCTATATATTACTGGCTGCAGCGCTGGTGTCGCTGGCCATCGGTGAAATATCAGATGCAGCATTCATCGGCGCCGTGCTGCTGCTGAATGCCATCATCGGTACCGTACAGGAACATTCCGCGCAGCGTGCCGCATCCGCGCTACGCAGACTGGTTACTACCCGCTGCCGGGTCCTGCGCGACGGAGACAGCTATGAAATCGATGCCCGGGAACTGGTGCCCGGCGATATCGTACTGCTGGAATCCGGCGACCGTATCCCGGCCGACCTGCGCCTGCTGGCCTGCCACGATCTGGAAGTGGACGAAGCACTACTGACCGGCGAATCGGAAGCGGTACACAAGCAGGCAGAGCCGCGGCTGCCGGCGGACAGCCCGCTCGGTGACCGTATCAACATGGTGTTCGCCGGCACCCTGGTCAACCGCGGGCGCGGGCGTGGCGTGGTAACGGCAACCGCCATGGCGACCGAACTGGGGCGCATCGCTGCCGATGTGCTGGGCAAACCCGTAACCCCGGCACCGTTACTGGTGCGGATGGAAAGATTTACCCACCGCGTGGCCTTGCTGGTCGTGGTGGCCGCGCTGCTGATGGCGGCTGTCGCCCTGGCACAGGGCATGCCGCCCGGTGAAATCTTTCTGCTGGTTGTGGCACTCGCCGTGTCGGCGATTCCCGAAGGCCTGCCGGTGGCACTCACGGTGGCGCTGGCCATCAGCATGCGGCGCATGGCACGGCGCAATGTCATCGTGCGCCGGCTGGTGGCCGTGGAAGCACTGGGGTCCTGCACGTTTATCGCCACGGACAAGACCGGCACCCTGACCGTGAACCAGCTGACTGTGCGCAAGATCCTGTTCCCGCACAGCGAACCCTGGGATGTCACGGGCGACAGCCTGGCGCCGGAAGGCACTGTCATCACACCGCAGGGCGCACCGTCACCCGCGCAGAGCGCCCTGCTTGAACAGCTGTGCCGCGTGGCGGTACTGGCCAACGAGGGCTTCCTCAGCCATCGCGAAGATGGTGGCTGGATACGGCACGGTGATGCCGTTGACGTGGCGCTGCTGGTGATGGCACACAAGGCCGGCATCATACCGGCAGAGGCCGACAACGCCTGGCCGGAAATCGCCAGCATCCCGTTCGAACCGGAACACCAGTTCTCGGCCAGCCTGAACCGGGTCGATGGTGTGCCGCACGCCTTCGTCAAGGGTGCGCAGGAACGTGTGTTACCGATGTGCACACAGATGGCCACCACCCGGCAGCCATGCCCGGTCGATACTGCCCTGCTGGAAACACAGGCACGGCAGCTGGCGGCGCAGGGCTACCGTGTCATCGCGCTGGCCAGCGGTGCCGTTGCAGCAGACGCGGGGCAGGACTTTTCTGCCGCGCATCTGCACGGGCTGACGCTCATCGGACTGGTCGGGATGATCGACCCGCTGCGCGCCGAAGCCAAGGCCGCCATTGTTGATTGCCGCAAAGCCGGTATCGAGGTCGCCATGCTCACCGGCGACCATCCACTCACCGCCTTTGCCATCGCCCGCGAACTGGAACTGGCGACATCCCCGCAACAAATCATCACCGGCCCGCAACTGCAACAGGCCACCGACAACGCCGCCATGGATCACCTGACCCGTGATGCACGGGTGTTTGCACGTGTCGAGCCCCAGCAGAAACTGGATATCGTGCAGTCCCTGCAACGCAACGGTCACTTCGTGGCGGTAAGCGGCGACGGGGCCAACGATGCACCGGCGCTACGCGCCGCGCAGGTCGGCGTGGCGATGGGCAAAAGCGGCACCGATGTCGCGAAGGAAACAGCCGAACTCATTATTGCCGATGACAATTTCGCCTCTATCGTGGCCGGTGTCGAGGAAGGCCGGATCGCCTATGCCAATGTACGCAAGGTGATCTTCCTGCTGATCTCGACCGGCGCCGCGGAACTGGTGCTGTTCACCCTGGCACTGCTGGCCGGCCTGCCGCTGCCGCTGCTGGCGGTGCAGCTGCTGTGGCTGAACCTGGTCACCAACGGCATCCAGGACGTGGCGCTGGCTTTCGAGCCCGCTGAAGGCAACGAGTTACGACGCCCGCCCCGCCCGCCCGGCGAGGCCATCTTCAACCGCCTGATGGTGGAGCGTGTCATCCTCTCGGCGCTGGTCATCGGCAGTGTCACCTTCCTCCTGTTCCAGCTGCTCCTCGAGCGCGGTTATACGCTGGACGAGGCACGCAACGGCACCCTGCTGCTGATGGTCCTGTTCGAGAATATCCACGTTTTCAACAGCCGTTCGGAAACACGTTCTACTTTCCGGCATAATCCGTTACGTAACCCGTTGCTGCTGTTCGGCACGGCGGCCGCGCAACTGCTGCACATCGGGGCCATGTACACTCCGTGGATCAGCGATGTACTGCGTATCCGTCCGGTGTCGCCGCAACACTGGCTCGAACTGCTGGTGACGGGCCTGAGCGTTCTGGTGATTATGGAATTGCACAAGATGTGGCAACGCAGGCAGGAGAAAATCCGGACCGGACACTGACACATGGAAACCCATACTTTCTTCCTTTACCTGCTGGTCATCCTGCTGTCCGCGCGCCTGCTGGCGGAAGTTGCCGTACGCCTCGGCGCACCGTCGGTTATCGGTGAACTGACCGCGGGGATACTGCTCGGGCCAAGCCTGCTGGGCTGGCTGCAGCCGGGTGAAGTACTTCGCCTGCTCGCCGAGATCGGTATTATCCTGCTGCTGTTCGAAGTCGGGCTGGAAACCGATGTACGCCGCCTGGCCCGTTCCGGCAGGAAATCCGTTATCGTCGCCCTCACCGGGTTCATTGCACCGTTCTCACTCGGTTTCGTCCTGGCCTACGGTTTCTACGGGCTGGACATGCTGGTTTCACTTTTCATCGGCGGCACACTGACTGCCACCAGCATCGGCATTACTATCCGCGTCCTGTCCGACCTGAAGCGCCGCAACAGCAAGGAAGGCCAGATCGTGCTGGGCGCGGCAGTGATTGACGACGTGCTCGGTGTCGTGCTGCTGGCGCTGCTCTACGAATTTTCGATTGGCGGCGGCATCAGCATCGTCAATGCCGGCAAGGTTCTGCTGTTCGTCAGCGTATTCTTCGTCCTGGCACCACTGGCCGCGCGCATCATTTCACAACTGATCAAGCGCTTCGATACTGTCAGCGATATCCCGGGCCTGATTCCGACTTCTATTGTGTCACTGGTGCTGTTCTTTGCCTGGCTGGCCCACGCGGTGGGTGCACCGGAATTGCTGGGCGGGTTCGCGGCCGGGCTTGCCCTGTCACGGCGTTTCTTCCTGCCGTTCGGTATCGCCCTGCACGCCGATGCCGAATTTTCACACCGCATCGCAGAACAGATGCGACCGATTATCCAGCTGTTCACGCCTATATTTTTCGTCATGGTGGGGCTGTCCCTCAACCTGCGTGAAATCGACTGGTCATCGCCGTTTATCTGGAGTTTCTCGGCGCTGTTTCTTGCCATTGCCGTGGCCGGGAAATTTGCCGGCGCGCTGTTGATCCGGGAGTCCTGGCCCATGCGTACCAGTATCGGCCTGGCCATGATACCGCGCGGCGAAGTCGGACTGATCTTCGCTGAACTGGGACGCGTCAGCGGCATCTTCAACAATGAACTGTATGCCGGGATGATCATTGTCATTGCGCTCACCACCCTGCTGCCGCCTTTCGCCATGAAAATGTTCTATGCCCGTTACCAGCACCAACTGGAAACCAGCACCCCGGAATAGCATTGACCAGGATCAAGACACAAACAGCCTGTGCTTGCTAGGCTTCAGATAACAGGCAAGTATCCATAACTGCGGAAAAGGGAGATGCAATCATGGATTCAACCGTCAAAATCACTGTCAGCACTATCATGAAGCGCGACGTACTGGCCGTGGAAAGTGACTGGCCGCTCGACCAGCTGGCGCGCTTTTTCACTGATCACCAGATATCCGGCGCGCCGGTCATCGCGGAAGACGGTAACCTGGTTGGCGTGGTATCCGTGACCGATATTGTTCGCCATGACGGCACACCGGAAGGCCATGCCTCCGAGCACAGCACACACGAATACTATCTGCATGGACTGGACCTGCAAGTCGGCCAGGGCATGAGCAAGGCGTTCCACCTCGAGGAGGAATCATCGGCCACCGTGCAGGACATCATGACGCCGATGATTTTCGAGATCAGTGAGGATGCCGGTGTGGGCGAAGCGGCAGACACCATGGTCAAGGGCCACATCCACCGCCTGTTCGTTACCCGGGAAGGCCGTATCGTGGGCATCGTGACAGCACTGGATATCCTGGCATCGCTGCGCGACCTGTAACGCTTATACAGGTGCCATCACCGGCCCTGCTTGCCCCGGACCAGTTTCAGATCGTCGAACAGTAACGGGAACTCGCCATCCTGCTGATGCCTGATGAAAAGCACGATGGTAGCCATGCGGTCAAACGCCATGGGCCTTCCGGATACCAGCGGTGACATTTCACTGAGCGGGATCACGATCCTGTTGGAACCCGGCGCAATGACAGCCTCCCCCCGGTACCTGTCATACATGTGGAAATTGTAGTCCCGGTCCTGGACCCTCACCCCGAGTTTTACCGGCCTGTCGAGCCCGGAGTAAACCGCCAGTGACAATGCCTCGAAGCCGCGCCAGTCGGGATAGAGATCGTCAATCCGGAGCCCGCTGCGGCGGCTGGAGAAAAATGTCACGGCAAGGGCCCTTGTCCCGTGACCATCGACAAAATCCACCGGCAACGGAACCTGCTCGATCTGCGTGCCCTGTCGCTTGAGCAGCGGCATCTCGAGAACCGACTCGGCATCCAGGATAACGGGGAAACGGGCGTTGCGGGCAGCGAACAACCCGCCCCAGTAAGCGACCGGCGCAAGCGCAATGACGCACACCATGATGAGCACACCGATAAACAGCCGCCGTTTCTTCCTGCCCCGGCCTTGCCGGAAGACGGACAGTTCCCGGTCACGCACCGCCGCTATACCGAGAAACACGACCACACCCGCGATATCCCGCAACAGGTCCCAGGGGTCGGCATCCCGCGGCCCCGCGTATTGCAGGAGCTCTGAAACAATGGCCACCACGGTCATCGTCACGGCGGCAATCACATAGCTCCTGGAGCGCGCCAGGTGCCCGCGAGTCAGTGTCCCTGTAAGCCAGAGCACAAGCAGGGCAAATACACCGAACAGGGGTAAATGACCGGCATTGCGGAACTCCTGCCAGAGACGGGTATAGTCAGGCACCGGCAGCCCTTCCAGCGCCACCAGCAGCGCCATAACCAGGACCAGGAGGCCAACAGCCAGTGCAACACTCTTGAATAAAATCAATGGGGTCAGACTCGATTGATTGGGTTCAGTCAAATAAGTGTAAGCGGTTAACGAACGACAGGCTTGCTCAGCTGAGCCTGATATGGTCCGCGCTGAGGTTGCCCGGCAACAGGGTTTCGATAGCCTCAATCGCTTCCGCCTTCGGCAGTTCCGTAAACAGGTGCCGGAGATACGCATAGGGCTC
>DRNU01000062.1 GCA_011374975.1 Gammaproteobacteria bacterium
CTACCGTTACCATGCCGAACTGCAGGCCATGCAGCAGGAACTGCGGGAGTTCAGAACCCTGGACGGCAAACCCTACCGGCTGCACGCCCTGCCATGGCCGTCGGCCAGGCGGCTTGCCGACGGTACCCGGCTGCCGGCCAGTTACGCCAATTTCCTGGTGATCAACGGGGCCGTGTTGTTGCCGGTCTACGATGATCCGGCGGATGACGCCGCCGCAGCCGTACTACAGACCTGTTTTCCGCAACGGGAAATCATCCCGGTCCCCTGCCTGCCGTTGATCCGGCAGTTCGGCAGCCTGCACTGTCTGACCATGCAGTTTCCCAAACAGGTCAGGTTCAGTAACAATTGCTGAATGACTGACACATCCACACTTACCGTTGCCCTGGTGCAGATGCCGTGCAGCCCGCAACGTGCCGACAATCTCCGCCATATCCGGGAGCAACTGCAGGCCGCTGCCGCACAGGGTGTACAGCTGGTGCTGTTGCAGGAATTACATAACAGCCACTATTTCTGCCAGACCGAAGACACCGCCTGCTTCGACCTCGCCGAACCGGTACCCGGCCCGGGCAGCGATGAACTGGCTGCGCTGGCAAGGGAACTGCAACTGGTCATCGTCGCCTCATTGTTTGAACGGCGTGCCGCGGGGCTTTACCACAACACTGCGGTGGTCCTGGACAGCGACGGCACACTGGCCGGCAGGTACCGCAAGATGCACATCCCCGACGACCCCGGCTACCATGAAAAATTCTACTTCACGCCCGGCGACCTGGGGTTCCAGCCGATACAGACCCGGCTCGGCAAGCTCGGCGTGCTGTTGTGCTGGGACCAGTGGTTCCCGGAGGCCGCGCGCCTGATGGCGCTGGCCGGCGCCGACCTGTTGCTGTACCCGACCGCCATCGGCTGGGACCCCGAAGACAGCACCGATGAACAGGCACGCCAGCTCGATGCCTGGCAGACCGTGCAGCGCGCGCATGCCATCGCCAACGGCCTGCCGCTGCTTGTGTGTAACCGCACTGGTTTCGAGGCCGACAGCAGCGGGCGGACCGCCGGCATCCGTTTCTGGGGCAACAGCTTCGTGGCCGGACCCCAGGGCGAACTGCTGGCCTGTGCCGGCCGGGAACAGGCCGAGCTGTTGATTGCCCACATCGACATGCGGCGCAGTGAAACCGTGCGTCGCACCTGGCCTTACTTGCGTGACCGCAGGATCGATGCCTATGATGATCTTTTACTCCGTTTCCGGGATCCGAAATGATTTTGATTCTTGCCCCGAATACAACAACAGACAGCGCCGAGTTCAAACAGCTGGAAGCCTTTCTCGATGGCATGCCGGATATTCGCCATCGCATCCACCAGGAAAGCGGCGAGCAACAGCTGCTCACCGAGGTCTACCTGATCGGCGATACTGCCGCACTGTCCACGGATGAAATGCGCAACCTGCCCGGTGTGGAGCGCGTGGTGCGCATCTCCGAGGAGTACCGTGTGCTGGGGCGCCACAAGGATGACCAGCGCCCGACCTGGTTCGAATACAACGGCGTGCGCTTCGGCCAGGACACGTTGCATGTGTTTGCCGGCCTGTGTGCCGTGAACACGCCGCAACACGTCGAGGCGATGATGCAAGCCCTGCAGGCGCACGGCCAGGTATGCACGCGCATGGGTGCCTACAAGCCGCGCACCAGCCCCTACTCTTTCCAGGGCCACGGCAAGGCCTGCCTGCCGTATGTCTTCGAACTGGCCGGCAAGTACGGCATCAAGGTTGTCGCCATGGAAATCACCCACGAAGATCATGTCGACGAAATCGTCACAGCGCTGGAGCAGACCGGCAACCCGACCGGTGTCATGTTGCAGATCGGCACCCGCAATACACAGAACTTCGAGCTGCTTAAATCCGTCGGCCGCCAGCAGCGCTTCCCGGTGCTCCTCAAACGCGGTTTCGGCATTACGCTGGAAGAATCGCTGAATGCCGCCGAGTACCTGGCCAGCGAAGGCAACCGCAACGTGGTATTCGGCCTGCGCGGGATGAAAACCAACATGGGCGACCCGCACCGCAACTTTGTTGATTTTGCCCACGTACCGGTCGTGAAGCGTCTGACACGCATGCCGGTCTGCATCGACCCGTCACATTCCGTGGGTACCCGTGAGCGCGCCCCGGACGGCCTGCTGGATGTCATGCACGTCACCGCCCAGGGCGTCATCGCCGGCGCCAACATGATCCTGGTCGACTTCCACCCGGAGCCCGCAAAAGCCCTGGTGGACGGCCCGCAGGCACTGACACTCGACGAACTGCCCGGGTTCCTGGAAGATGTGCGCATCGCGCGCGAGGCCTACGAAAAGCGTACGCAACTGGCGGCATCCGGAAACGCCTGACCGTTGCATTGCCCGACATGGGTGGATTGCGGCACGCGTCGGCCTGAAAATGCCAAACGACGTGTATCGACTATACTTCTCCAGATGAAGAGACTCTTGCTGCTGATGTTGTTTGTACTGCCCTGCGTACAGGCTGACGAGGGCGCCGAGTTCGTGCAGACGCCCTACACCGAGCAGAAAGTCGTGTTTGACTTCTACCTTGATAATCCACACAAAATCAACGCCGCGCTGTACTGGATCCGCTCGCTGATGAACCCGTTGATGGATTCACCTTACGACATGGCGCCAGAATTCATGGATCTGAAAGTCATTATCCACGGTACGGAAATTGTGACTGTGGCGCGCAAAAACTATGCAAAATACAAGGATGCCGTGGAACGGATGCGCTATTACTCCGAGCTGGGGGTGGAGTTCCGGGTGTGCGGCCTGGCGGCCGAAGATTACGGCTACCGGAACGAAGACTTCCACGATTTCATCAAGGTTACGCCTTCGGCCATCACCGAACTGGCGCACTGGCAACTTCAGGGATATGCCGTTATCCGGCCGATTGTCGTGGAGAAGACGCTGTCGATCGAGGAAATCCGCTGAAGGCGTTTTGCGTCAGCCTTCGACAATACTCATTTTGTGCGTCTGGTCTTTCAGGCAGTTCAGCTTGCCGCGCTTCGGCTTGCTGCATTCGACCTGGTGATCCTGGGTCCAGCCGGTTTTGACCTGGAAGCCCTGGTCGACTTCGTCATCGTAGCCAAGCGGCTGCTCATCCTCGTCGACCTGGGTATCGACCACATCCAGCACCAGGTTCCGGTAGGTGATCATGATCTTGCCACGCTGCTCACGGATTTCTGATTTCACCCGGTATTCCACTTCGCGGGCGCCCTGGGTGCGTTTCAGGACTTTGCTGAAACAGACAAGTTCCTCGCCTTCAATTTCACACAGGGTGACTTTGGACGGCAGGTAGTCCACAGGCTTCTGGCTTCGCACCCAGTGCCTTTTGGCGAGTTTTTCAAGCGCTGTCAGCGTCGCCGGCCTGGGTACGGGGGCCTTTTTGGCTTTCCTGGCCTTTTGGGTCTTTTTGGCTTTTTTGGGCTTTGCGACAGGTGCAGGGCCGGCTTTCGCCTGCTTCGGGACGGGTTTGCTCACGGCTTTCTTCGCGGCAGGTTCCGGTGCCTCCACGGACACGGCATTCGACTTGCGGCGGCCGGCCATGCGCAGCTCTTCTTCCATGTTGATAATTTTCCCGCCGGCGCGTTTGAAACCGCCGTCTACCGCTTTCCGGTACCAGTCAATGGCGGTATTGAAGTTCCTGTCGACACCCTTGCCGGCCGCATACATTTCACCGAGATAATACTGGGCCAGTACGCTATCGCTGCTGACACTCTGGAACAATTCCAGCGCACGCGGGTAATCGACGCTGCCACCCTCACCCTTGAAATACAGGATTCCCAGGCGGGTAATGGCTTTCTGGTTATTCTGGCGGGCCGCCTTGCTGATCCAGTCGCGTGCCTTGGCGCCATCCTGCGCGGTACCCTTGCCTTTCAGGTACATCATACCGACGGTATATTGCGCGCCCGCATCACCGGATTGCGCCTTTTTCAGGGTGTCACTGAATTTGGCCTGCTGGTCCTGCATGCGTTGCAGTTTGGTTCTGGCGCGCTCGTTACCGGATTGCGCTGACAGTTCCAGCCAGTGCAGGGCGCGGGAGGTGTCCTGCTCCACGCCATGACCCTTGAGATATTTGATACCGACCTCGTACTGGGCATCCGCATCGCCGGCTTCGGCCTCCTCCATCTGCTCGGCCAGCATTTCGTCCCACAGGGCGAAAACCGGGGGTGCAGCAGAAAAAGACAGCAGAAAGACTGTGGCAAGCATGCAACAGCGCGGAAATTGTCCGACATGAACAGAATATGGCATCACAGAGCCCTCCGGCCCGCTAACAATATGCGCACCCAAATGTGCGCTATATCACGTTATCGGTCTCAGAACAGATGTCTGAAGTCTAATCGCGGGGGGTTGAAAACCAGCGGGTCAGCGGGTCCTTTTCAGGCTGCCACGGTCAAAATCGCGTTCCGTCAAACCGGTCTGGAATTTGTAGTCTTCCCAGACCAGCCGGGTACTTTTCCCGGTCTGGTGGTTTTCCATGAACATTTCGTGGGCGCGCCAGTACTTGTCGAGGTACTGGTGGTAGTTACTGTAGGTCAGGGTTTTCAGTTTTGAATTCTTGCGGTCGTAGAACACGATCTTCTGCGGCCGGTATTCCTGTTTGTCCAGCCAGACCACCTGGCGCGTGTAACCCGAATATTTGTCCACCGGGTAGCGCTCGATTACGAAGCATTCCAGCTCGCCACAGGGCTCGTCGCGCAGGTACTTGTAGGTGTATTTCTCCACTTCCTGGGAAGACAGGTCTTCGTAGGCGAACTCGCTGCCCATGAACGGACCGGACTTGTTGCGCGAGGAAATGCGCTTGACGCGTTTCAGTGCAGGCAGGTACAGCCACTGGTCATCCGGGCC
>DRNU01000063.1 GCA_011374975.1 Gammaproteobacteria bacterium
GCGGTTCCCACACAATCCATACTGCGCGCCCGTCAACTGCCTGAAACACCGGAACCGCCTGCAGCCGACCCGGGGCCGGGTATCCCGATTTCCGGAGCCTCTCCCTGTGAGCGCCTGGCACACCGGGTTTGTGGCGACGACCAGGCATGCGGCACCGTGACGGCCTGTGACGCAAGCAGACAACTGCTGAATATGGAGCGCAGCGAGCGTAAGGCAGCCTCCAATCCCGATGTCATGACAGCGGCGAGCAAACAATGCCTGGATGCCGACAAAGACCACGCCTATTTTGTTACCTGCAGCGGGAAAACCAGCCCCGGTAAATAGCCGCCGATCTGGCCAAAAGACCCGATCACGGCTAAGCTCCCGGAGTGAATCACTGGCGATGAGAAGACATCCGACAGGAGGGCATGAGCATGCGATTAACAATGCTATTGGCTGGGCTGGCTGGCATTGCAGCCCTGTTTACCCCAACGGTGCAGGCCGAAAGCGCTGTTGTTAACAGCCGCCTGATGACAATCGGGATTGCCAGCAAGATAGCCGGCGCGGCGGTTAAATCCTGTGCCGACTCGGGCTACCAGGTAAGCGCCGTCGTGGTCGACAGGAGCGGCGTAGTGCAGGTCGTAATGCGGGATGTTTTCGCCAGCCGCTTCACCATCGAGATTGCACAGCGCAAGGCCAACGCAACCATCCTCTCCGGCACCAGCACGTCGGCATTCAGGAAAAACCGTGGCGACATCCGGGCGGAACTGAACGAAATCGACGGCATACTGGTGCTGGATGGCGCAGTGCCCATCAGGGCCGCGGGCGCCCTGCTGGGCGCCGTGGGCGTCAGCGGGGCACCCGGTGGCGACAAGGATGAAGCCTGTGCCAGGGCCGGTGTTGACAGCGTTCTGGAACAACTGGAATTTGTCGACTAGAAGACCACCCAGATACGAAAGACAAAACAAACCACATAAAAAGATGTGGCGCTCATCATACTTTGCCGCACACGAGCCGGGTCTGGATCAGCACATATTTGACGATCCGGGTGATTTATAGTTTATAGACCTATGCATATAAGGTCAGCATATACATAAACTATAAAGATACATATGGAAAGTATTTATGGTGCTGCCAATTCCAGATACACACTGTCAGGTTTTGCAAGCCCAGGCATATAAAGGATACAGAATGAATTACAAAACAAAATTTATGTTACTCGGTATTCCTCTTGTTCATATCACGACAGGCTCGCTAGAGAATGGGCGCTACAAGAGGGGTATAGCTAAAGGCTGGATCGCCATCGGCGACATTTCTTTTGGGGTCATCCTGTCGGTAGGCGGTGCCGCTTTTGGTGGTATCGCAGTCGGAGGGCTTGCTGCTGGACTGGTTTCATTTGCTGGTTTAGCGGTAGGTTATTTTGCGTTAGGAGGCGGGGCTGTTGGCATGGTCGCCGCTGGCGGTGGGGCCGTAGCATGGCAAGCAGCATTCGGCGGGCTTGCAGTGGCAAATGAATATGCGCAAGGGGGGCTGGCAATAGCAAAGCATGCGAACGACCAGATTGCAGAACATTATTTCGTAAACAATTTATTTTTTTCATCTGCACAAGCAATTCTAGAGCATTCGCGGTGGTTTTTATTGTTATTGATTCTCCCCATAATTCAAAGCCTAATCAATAGAAAGAAGCATCGTGATTCAAAGTAAAACCCCTGGCAAGGCGCATTAAGTCGGACATTTTTTGTCCGCTCCGCCCCCAGGAAATCCCGCTCATGCGTGACGGTTATGTGCCCGGGTTATCCCCGCAAAGCAGACACACTCATCAGTTAGATTAAGATCGCAGGAGAGGTGTCAAAATGGCAAGAAAGAAAACGAAGTCGCACCCGGAATTTTTTCATCCAGAGGCAAACCACTGATGAAAGCGATCTGGAAAGATGCAATCCTGGCGGAAAGCGATGACACCGTCGTTGTTGAGGGCAACCATTATTTTCCACCGGGTGCGGTAAATATGGAATACATGGTACCCAGTGAAACGAAGACAGGCTGCCCCTGGAAGGGTATCGCGAGTTACTACACGATCAAT
Source organism: Gammaproteobacteria bacterium (assembly GCA_011374975.1). Taxonomy (GTDB): domain Bacteria; phylum Pseudomonadota; class Gammaproteobacteria; order DSM-19610; family DSM-19610; genus Thiogranum. Next base: position 2,060 of record DRNU01000063.1, read on the forward strand.
GTAGACGGCAATTTAAATGAGGACGCCGCCTGGTACTACCCGGACCCCAAACAGGAAGCTGCAAATATCCAGGGTCGCATAGCGTTCTGGCGTGGCGTTAAGGTCACCGGGTAGTATTACTGAAACGACTCCGCTTCCATCGACAGGTACACCTGGTAGGCATTGCGCCGGTTGGCCTCCGCAAAGGCCGGCAGGTCCTTGAACTCGCTCCAGTCCACGGCCGGGTAGACCTCGTCGAAAGGCACCATATCGGCAACGGCGGCACCCATTTTTTCCCTGAGAAAGGCGAGGTAGCGCCGGGTCTGTGCCACCGCCTTGTCAGGATCGGCGGCAACCGGGCCATGCCCCGGCACCAGTGCGGCCAGCGGACGGGATTCCATGCGCTTGAGCACCTCCAGCCAGTGTCCGGAATTGGCGTCACCGAGGAAGGGCACCCGCCCCTCGAAGATGATGTCACCGGAGAACAGGACCCGGTCCGGTTCCACATACAGGGTCAGGTCACCATCGGAATGCGCTGCACCCACCGGGGTCACGGTAAACTGCACGCCCCCCAGTTCGAAGCGTTGCTGTTCGGACAGGTAATGATCCGGCTCCACCAGCCGGGTGTCGTCATTGACCCAGGGTTCCAGCGAAAAACGCCGTTCCTCCAGCCGCTCGCGGGCATTCTCCGAGGCCAGGTAGGCTTCCGCGCCGAGTGGCGCCCAGATCTCCGCACCCTGCTCTTCGAACACCTGCAGCCCGTAGATATGGTCGGCGTGGTAGTGGCTGACGATGACACGCAGGATCGGTTGGTCGGTGATGGCGCGGATTTTTTTCAGCAGCATGTCGCCCAGGGATGGCGTACCCAGGGAGTCGAAAACCACCACCCCCGCGTCGGTGATAACCACGCCCGCATTGGAGATGAAACCCTGGTTGTCGGTTGCAATCCCGGGGATACCCTGCACGTAGTAGACGTGCTCCGACACCTGCCGCAGCGTCATATCCACACTGGCCGGCACATAGGTCTGACCGGCCTGCACCCCGAACACCGGGACCAGTACGGCCAGCAGAAAACAGCGTATTGTGTTGCGCATAATTGCCCTCCTGCTGAGGAATGACGTCAATCCAGCCTGACTTAATCCGTGCTCAACGTCGTTCACGAAAAAATGCCTGCAAACAGTTGCCGCATTGTTCGGCAAGAACCCCGCCCTCGGCCTGCACACGATGATTCAGGCCCTGTGTTTCGAACACATGCGCGGTGCTGTTGACCGCACCCCGTTTGGGATCGCCGGCGCCGAACACCAGGCGCTCGATACGCGCGTGGATCATCGCGCCGGCGCACATCAGGCAGGGTTCCAGGGTAACGTAGAGTGTCGCACCGGTGAGGCGGTAGTTACCGGTTTTTTGTGCGGCGTCGCGCAGGGCGACGATCTCGGCGTGTGCGGTGGGGTCGTTGCTGCCGATGGGCCGGTTCCAGCCTTCACCGAGCACTGCGTTGTCGCGGACGACGACGGCACCGACCGGCACCTCATCCTGTTGCGCGCCGCGCTCGGCCAGCGCCAGTGCGTATTCCATCCAGCGACTGTCTTCGTCCTGCGGGTTTATTCCCACTCGATGGTGGCCGGCGGTTTGCCGGAAATATCGTAGGTGACACGCGAGATGCCGGAAATCTCGTTGATGATGCGGCGCGACACGTGGTCGAGGAACTCGTATGGCAGGTGTGCCCAGCGCGCGGTCATGAAGTCGATGGTCTCGACAGCGCGCAGCGCGATCACATAGTCATAACGTCGGCCGTCGCCGGTGACACCGACCGATTTGACCGGCAGGAACACCGCGAACGCCTGGCTGGTCTTGTCGTAGAGGTCGTGCTTGCGCAGTTCCTCGATGAAGATATGGTCCGCCAGCCGCAGCAGGTCGGCGTATTCCTTTTTCACCTGGCCGAGGATGCGCACCCCCAGCCCCGGGCCCGGGAACGGGTGGCGGTATACCATGTCGTAGGGCAGGCCCAGCTCCACGCCCAGCTTGCGCACCTCGTCCTTGAACAGTTCGCGCAGCGGCTCCAGCAGTTTGAGTTTCATGTGCTCGGGCAGGCCGCCGACATTGTGGTGCGACTTGATCAGGTGCGCCTTGCCGGTTTTGGCGCCGGCCGACTCGATGACATCCGGGTAGATGGTGCCCTGCGCCAGCCATTTTGCATTTTTGAGTTTTTCCGACTCATCTTCGAAGATCTCCACGAACAGGTTGCCGATGATCTTGCGCTTGCGCTCCGGGTCGGTCTCGTTTTCCAGCGCTTTCAGGAAACGCGCCTCGGCATCCACGCGGATGACGTGCACGCCCATGTGCTCGGCGAAGGTCGCCATCACCTGGTCGCCTTCATGGTGACGCAGCAGGCCGGTATCCACGAACACGCAGGTCAGCTGGTCGCCGATCGCCTTGTGCAACAGGGCCGCGACCACCGAGGAATCCACGCCGCCGGACAGGCCCAGCAGGACTTCGTCAGCGCCAACCTGTTCGCGCACCTGCTGGATGCTCTCCTGGACGATATTGCCGGCGGTCCACAGCGCTTCGCAGCCGCAGATATCGATAATAAAGCGTTGCAGGATGCGTCCGCCCTGGCGGGTATGGGTGACCTCGGGGTGGAACTGCACGCCATAATAGCCGCGTTCGTCATCCGCCATGGCGGCGATGGGTGCCGAGTCGGTGCTGGCCATCAGTTTGAAACCGGGCGGCAGCTCCACGACACGGTCGCCGTGGCTCATCCATACGTCCAGCAGGCCGTAGCCTTCATCGCTGGTGTGGTCTTCGATGTCGTTCAGCAGCCGGGTGTGGCCGCGCGCGCGGACCTGTGCGTAACCGTATTCGTGGTGATCGGCATTCTCGACCTTGCCACCCAGTTGCGCGGCCATGGTCTGCATGCCATAGCAGATGCCCAGCACCGGCACGCCCAGGTCAAAGATATGTTGCGGTGCTACGGGCGCATCACCACCAGTGACGGTTTCCGGGCCGCCGGACAGGATCACGCCGTGCGGGTGAAAGATACGCAGGGTGTCGTCATCGATGTCCCAGGGGTGGATTTCGCAGTAGACGCCGATTTCACGCACCCGGCGCGCAATCAGCTGGGTGTACTGGGAACCGAAATCCAGGATCAGGATGCGGTGCGCATGGATATCGCGCTCAGGCACGGTAGTTCGGCGCTTCTTTGGTGATGGTCACATCGTGAACATGGCTTTCGGCGATGCCGGCGCCGGTAATGCGCACGAATTCCGGTTTGGTGCGCATCTCTTCGATGGTGGCGCAACCGGTGTAGCCCATGCTGGAGCGCAGGCCGCCGGTCAGCTGGTGAATGACCGGCTGCAGCGGCCCTTTATAAGGCACCCTGCCCTCGATGCCCTCCGGCACCAGTTTGTCGGCACTGCTGCCTTCCTGGAAGTAGCGGTCGCTGGAGCCCTGCTGGCTGCCCATGGCGCCCAGCGAACCCATGCCGCGGTAGGATTTGTAGGAGCGACCCTGGAACAGTTCGACTTCGCCCGGCGCCTCCTCGGTACCGGCGAACATGCTGCCGATCATGATCGACGAGGCACCGGCCACGATGGCCTTGGCCATGTCGCCGGAATAGCGGATGCCGCCATCGGCGATCAGCGGGACGCCGCTGCTCTTGAGTTCGTGCGCGACATTGGCGACGGCGCTGATCTGCGGTACGCCGACACCCGCGACAATGCGCGTGGTACAGATAGAGCCGGGCCCGATACCGACTTTCACACAGTCGGCCCCGGCATCCACCAGGGCGCGCGCCGCCGCCGCGGTGGCAATGTTGCCGCCGATCACCTGCAGGTCCGGGTAGTGTTTTTTAACCCAGCGCACGCGTTCCAGCACGCCTTCGGAATGACCGTGCGCGGTATCGACCACCACCACGTCCACCCCGGCCTCAACCAGGGCATCAACGCGCTCGTCGGTACCGGCGCCGGTACCGACCGCGGCACCGACGCGCAGGCGCCCCAGGTCGTCCTTGCAGGCGTCGGGCTTGTCGCTAGCTTTCTGGATGTCTTTCACGGTAATCATGCCGCGCAGGCGGAAGTTATCGTCCACCACCAGTACCTTCTCGATACGGTGCTGGTGCAGCAGCTGGATGACCTCGGCACGGTCGGCGCCCTCCTTCACCGTTACCAGCTTATCCTTGCCGGTCATGATGGACGACACCGGGGCGTCGTAACGGGTCTCGAAGCGTGAATCACGGTTGGTGACGATACCCACCAGTTCCTCGCCGTCCACCACCGGCACGCCGGAAATGTGGTGCTGACGGGTGAGTTCCAGCACCTCGCGAATGCTGACATCCGGACCAACACAGATCGGATCGTTGATCACGCCGCTTTCATATTTCTTGACCCGGCGCACCTCGGCGGCCTGCTGCTCGATGGTCATGTTCTTGTGCACGATGCCGATGCCGCCTTCCTGCGCCATGGCGATGGCCAGCCGCCCCTCGGTGACGGTATCCATGGCCGCCGAGACCAGCGGCAGGTTGAGCGCGATGTCACGCGTCAGGCGGGTTGCCAGGCTGACGTCCTTGGGCACCACCACCGAATGGGCCGGCAGCAGTAAAACATCATCAAAAGTCAGGGATTGCTCGGAAATGCGCAACATGCGGGGCACCGTGGTCGGGTCGGATTCAAGCGCGTAAGTATAGGTTTTGCGGGGCAGCGGGTAAACCGCAAACGCAGCTGTTTTCATTAACCTGGCGGTCGAATGTGCGTATCATCGGGTTATGCCCGCCCGCGACGATACGACCCCGCAACGCAATATATTCAGTGTTTCACGCCTCAACCGGGAGGCCCGTGCACTGCTGGAGGGCGGTTTTCCCCGCCTGTGGGTGGAGGGCGAGATCTCCAATCTGGCCCGTCCCGCCTCCGGCCACCTGTATTTTACCCTCAAGGACGCCCGCGCCCAGGTCAGCTGCGCCTTGTTCCGCAACCGCGCCCTGCGGCTGGATTTTACCCCGGAAAACGGCACCCAGGTGCTGCTCCAGGCCCAGGTCAGCCTGTACGAGGCGCGCGGCAACTACCAGCTGATCGTCGACCGCATGGAGGCTGCCGGGGACGGCGCGCTGCGCCGCGCTTTCGAGGTGCTGAAGGCGAAACTCTACGCCGAGGGCCTGTTTGACCCCGACCGCAAGCAACCACTGCCGGAACTGCCACGCTGCATCGGCGTGGTCACCTCCCCCGGCGGCGCCGCCATCCGCGACGTACTGACGGTGCTGGGGCGGCGTTTTCCCGCCATTCCGGTGATTATTTACCCGACCCAGGTGCAGGGCGATGGCGCGGCCGCGCAGATTGTCCGCGCCCTGCAGCGTGCCGGCGAGCGCGCCGACTGCGATGTGCTGCTGCTCACCCGCGGCGGCGGTTCGCTGGAGGACCTGTGGCCGTTCAACGAGGAAACGGTGGCGCGGGCGGTATACGCCTGCCCGCTTCCCGTGGTATCGGCGGTCGGCCATGAAATCGACACGGTCATCAGTGATTATGTCGCCGATGCACGCGCCGCCACCCCCTCGGCCGCGGCGGAACTGCTCAGCCCCGACCAGAACGAACTTGCCGCACGCGTGCGGCAACTGGAAAACCGGCTGCTGACGCTGACCCGGCAGCACCTGCAATCCGCCGCTGAACAGCTCGAACGGCTGACACAGCGGATCCAGCAGAGCCACCCGGGACGTCGCCTGCAACAGCAGGCGCAGCGCCTCGACGAGCTGGACGCACGCCTGCGCCGTGGCTGGCAATACCGGCTGGCACGGCAACAGGCCCGCCTGGACGCGTTGCGCAACCGGCTCGAGCACTGCAACCCGCAACAACAGCTGCAGCGTCTTGCCGCCCGTACCGCACAGTTGGCACAGCAGCTCGAATACTGTATAAATAAACAGGTCGCGCAGCGGCACGAAAAACTGGCGGTGCTGGCGCGTGCGCTGGATGCCGTCAGCCCGCTGGCAACCCTGCAGCGCGGCTACTCGATTACATTACGCCGGCGTGATGCCGCCGTACTGCAGGACGCACGCGAGGTCAGTGCCGGCGAGCAGCTCGAAACACGGCTGGCCAACGGCCGCATATTCAGCCAGGTGACAGGGACGAAAGTACCATGAAACATAACAGCCACTGCAACCGCCGGCCAGCTACAGGCCCGGGGATTTTCACCGCAGCATCACTGCTGCTGGCCGTCTGCCTGCTGTGGCTGTCCCCGGCCAGCGCCGGCAAACTGCCTGACAGCTCACCGGTCCCGGGCGGTGTTGTGCTGCTGGATCTGCCGGCCGGGAAAGCCACCCCGCGCGCCAGTTACCGTGATAAACCCGTCATGGTACTGCCCAATGGCACAGGCTTTACCGCCGTTCTGGGCCTGCCCCTGGCCACCAGACCCGGCCGACACAGCCTACAGGTCCGGTACACGGACGGCAGCACTTCGCAGCTGGATTTCGAGGTCCTGGACAAGACCTATACCAGCCAGCACATCACCCTGAAGAACAAACGCATGGTCAACCCGGAAAAGCGTGACATGGAACGCATCGGGCGCGAACAGCGGCAGATCAGAAAGGCTCTCGCCACCTGGAACCCGCAGACCCCGGACAACCTGCGCTTCAGCCTGCCGGTTAACGGCCCGGTCAGCAGCCCGTTCGGGCTGCGGCGCTTCTTCAACGAACAGCCGCGCAAACCCCACAGCGGGCTGGATCTTGCTGCGCCCGAGGGCACGCCAATACAGGCGCCCGCGGACGGACGCATCGTCGACAGCGGCGAGTTCTTTTTCAACGGCAACACGGTCTTTATCGACCACGGCCAGGGGCTGGTCACCATGTACTGCCATATGTCGCACATCGATGTGAAGCCCGGCCAGACTGTCAGGCGCGGGGACGTGATCGGTACGGTTGGCAAAACCGGCCGGGTGACCGGCCCGCACCTGCACTGGGGCGTCAGCCTCAATGATGCACGCGTGGATCCCATGCTGTTTCTTGACCAGTTGCCACCGGCAGACGCGGATACCGGAAAAACCGGCCAGTAACCGCTTTATGCAACCCGGGAATTAACCCATGCAATGCATGTCACGCGTCATACTGTCACGCAATGTACGCCACTTCCGCCGCCAGAACGGCTGGAGTCAGGAACAGCTTGCCGACCGCTGCGGACTGCACCGTACCTACGTGGGCGCCATCGAGCGTGGTGAACGCAATGTCGGCCTGGACAACCTGGAGCGGCTGGCCGATGCCCTGCAAGTCTCCGCATCGGCCTTGCTGATCGATATTTACACCGGCCGGCAAAACAATAGCGTGCGCGAACCTGTGGTCATGTACCAAAGCCGGCAGGCACGGCGGCCGCTTCGCATACCGCCGCCCTTGCCACTGCGAGCCGCCGCATATTCAGGTCAATATGCTACTCATAGTCTGTCGACGCAGCACCTGAACTTGCTTGTAATGTCATCCCATGAAAGCACATGCAAGGAAGCGTCTGGCACAACGTGTACGACTGCTGCGCACCAACCGCGGCTGGTCGCAGGAAGTGCTTGCCGAGCTCAGCGGGCTTAACCGCAGCTACATTGGCGCCGTGGAGCGCGCCGAACACAACATCGGGCTGGACAATATCGAACGCATTGCCGGCGCCCTGGAAACCGGCGTACCCGAACTGCTGGACAATACCGAACCGGTCGAGCACAGGCTCCCGCCTTCGCAAGGCACACCATCACCGACTGTCAGCCGCCCGGTCATCGTACATCGCAAAATCTTTCTGGAACTGCTCAGGCAGTGCGGACAGACACACCGCGAGCTGGTACTGGTCTACCTGGAACGCTGCGGTGTCACGGTGCAGGACTGAACCGGTTTACCCCGAAATCATGACGTCCGCTACGCAGGCGACGGTAGTTGCGGATCATGACAATCATCTTGCGGATGGCGGGAAGATCAATACCGGGCAGGTCAAGACAGACACGTAACGGAATACCGTTATCACCCGGCGGGCCGATATCAATAAAACAGCCGACCGCAGGTGAAACACCGCTTGCTACCTGCGCCTGCTCACAGGCCAGGGTCACGAACGTGCAATCCCATACCACTTCACGCCCCTGCCAGGGACCGGTAAAACGGATGTGTGCCTGCTGACCGCCTGCCTGGTCAAGCAACAGAAAGGGCTGCCCTGTATCGTTCAGGTAGCGAGAGAAAAGCCCGGCGTCACCGCCCCAGGCCGCGCCCGGGTCGTCCATCTAGTCCTCAAACAGTTCGTCGTCGAAGAAGTCCGGTTCCGGCGGGTTACCGTCGTGAATATCATACCAGCGCTTCTGCCGGTAAGCCTCGCGCACCTGCAGGTAAGCGTCGACCGATCCACTGTCCAGTACCTTCGAGGCCGACAGCAGGTCAGCACGCCGGCTGATTAACAGCAGACCGTACAACGAGTATTGTTCCACGGTATCGGACGTGAGGTACGGCACCGGGTCAAAGGCATAATCGGGCCACAGGCCGGCCGTGTCGCGAACATTACTAGGCCCAAGCAACGGTAACATCAGGTACCAGCCCTCGCCAAAACCCCACACGGCGAAGGTCTGGCCAAAATCTTCCTTGTGCATTTCCAGTCCCCAGCCGGTAGCGACATCCATCACACCGAAGACGCCGAAGATGGTATTGAAACCAAAGCGCATGCTGTCGCCCAGGGCCTCGCGCGGCTTGCCCTGCAGCGCCTGGTTGACGATGGTGAGCGGCTCGTAGGCATTCTGGAAAAAGTTGCGCACACCGGTACGTGCCGTGGCCGGCACATAATTATGGTACCCCTGGGCAACGGGCTTCAGTACCAGCCGGTCGAGCCCGTCGTTGAATTTATAGATCACGCGGTTGACGGGTTCCAGCGGATCGCTGGCGTCTTCGTAGGGAGAACGTGTGGCACAACCCGTGAACATCAGTGCCAGGAACGCAATCCATGCGCATCTTTTTATTGTTGACATAAGCATTTATGCCTGCCGATTATTTTTTTACATGTTGAAGCATACGTTTTCGTGAGCGGATCTGTCCAGGGGTAAGCTTGTTGCGCTTACCGGCATAGGGGTTGTCACCGGTCCGGAATTCCATGCGGATGGGCGTTCCCACCAGCCGCAGCGCCTTGCGGAAAAAGTTGGCCAGGTAACGCTTGTAGGTGTGCGGCAGGCGTGATGTCTGGTTGCCGTGCACCACGATTACCGGGGGATTCTGCCCCCCCTGGTGAGCATAACGCAACTTGATACGGCGCCCGCGCACCAGCGGCGGCTGATGCTCGTAGACCGCCTGCTCCAGCAGGCGGGTCAGTTCCGGCGTCGTCACCTTGATCATGGCCGCCTGGTAAGCCGTTTGTATGGCCTCGAACAGGTCACCCACCCCGCTGCCGTGCAAGGCGGAGATAAAATAGCGTTCGGCGAAATCCAGGAACGGCAGGCGGCGATCCAGTTGCTTGCGGAACC
>DRNU01000064.1 GCA_011374975.1 Gammaproteobacteria bacterium
GAGTTCATGGAAGCGACGTTGGCAATGCCCGCGTTGATCCGGTTCACGTCGGCACCTGCCTTGGTGCTGGCGGTCCCCATGCCGTGACAGGCTCCGCAGTTGGCGTCATACAGCTCGGCGCCGGTTGCACCCGCAGGTGGCGGCGGGGGCGGAGGCGGCGGTGACAGTGCCACCAGGAAGTCGGCGATCGCCTGGATCTCGGCGGCACTCAGTGTGGTTGCCAGCGAGTTCATCGAACCGACGTTGGCGATACCCGCGTTGATCCGGTTCACATCGGCACCCGCCTTGGTGCTGGCGGTTCCCATGCCGTGACAGGCGCCGCAGTTGGCGTCATACAGTGCAGCGCCATCCAGCACACCCGCGTCGACAACGGTAACCGTTGCAGTCGCGATTCCTGTCAGGCCGTCATTATCAGTGACGGTCAGGGTGACAACGTAGTCACCGGCAATGGCGTAGCTGTGTACCGGGCTGATGCCCAGGCCGGAGCTGCCATCCCCGAAGTCCCAGTTGTAACTGGTGATATTGCAGTCCGGGTCTACCGACGAGGATCCGTCGAACTGGATGTTGGAACCGACCGCACCGTCGTAATGGCCGGTAGCGCCACCACCGGCATTGGCTACAGGGGCGTCTATGCCACTGCTGCTGATGGTTGCTGTCGTTGTCGCACCGGCACTGAGGCCGACATCATCCGTCACCGTCAGGCCGACAGTGTAGGTACCGCAGCGGGTGTAGCTGTGGCTCGGTGTGGCACGGGTGCCGATGCTGCCGTCAGCGAAGTCCCAGCGGTACGACAGTCTTGCGCCTTCCGGGTCACTCGAGCCGTTGCCATTGAAGATGACCGGTGAATTGACTGTTCCGGTAACGGCTGCCCCGGCATCGGCTGTGGGTGGTGAGTTGGCTGTTCTCAGCAGGTTAACCGTGGTGGTGGCTGTGGTTGTATTGCCATCGTTATCGGTAACCGTGAGCGAGGCGATAATCTTGGCCTGAAAACTCAGGTTGTAGGTGAATACCGGGTTGGGCTGGGTGCTGGTGCCGAACCCGCCACCGAAGTCCCACAGGTAGCTGGTGATCGTGCCGTCGGGGTCAAAGGATCCCGCGCTGCTGAAGGTGAGCGGTTGCCCGTTGACAGCCACATAAGGGCCGTTCGGGTTGGCGACCGGTGATTGCCCGGGGCCGATACAGCCCGGGTTGGACGGGTCGACATAATTCGCGATGTCCGCCGGGGCGTTCAGGGCACTGGCCAGGTTGGTGCAGCTCAGACCGGGGAAAGTCAGTGTTCCCGCAGCAGCTTCCTGGTCATTGGTGAAACCGTCACCGTCGGAATCCAGCTGGCCGATGTTGGCGGCCGCGTAGTTGTTGTTGCGATAATCTTCACCGTAGGGTGTGCGCAGGCCGCCGCCATTGAAGTCGTAGTGGCACTGGCCGCAGCTGTCGATGCGTGTTCCCTGGGAGTTATAGTTGGTGTTGAAATCGGTGAGGTAGGAGTTGAAAGCCAGGGCTGGCAGGCTTGACAGGCTGAACAGTAGCGCCACGGGCCAGCGTAGTTTGAGGGAGGATCCCGGCGGAAATCTCTTGTGATCGTTCATGAAAAACCTCCGTTGTTTTACGTGGTTGCAGGCGTCCCACACACAACAAGTCGGCCAGCCGAATCAATCATTCATGTCAGAGTCCTGCATTTAACTTCCGTTTAACTACAATGCAGGAGAAGCAGAAAATTACGTGAGTATGCTGAGTAATATCGCCGATTGTTTCATTGACCTGTATCAACTGATACTTATATTCGTTCTGCGCCGGAAACGATGGTGCTAGAATTACCGGCACTGGTATGGCCAGTCACTGTCAAAGTGGAGGGGATTATGAGTGCTTCTGTCAGCAAGCCCAGCTGTGAGCAGATCATCGATATGTTCCCGGAACCGTTTGTGATTATCGATCGCGACTACTGCATACTCGCCGCCAACCGGGCCTACCAGGACCACTACGGCTTCAGTGACGATCGCGTCGTCGGACGCCATTGCTACGAAGTCTCCCACCACTCCACGCTGCCGTGCAGCCGGCACGGTGAGCACTGTCCGCTGGATACCGTGCTGCAGACCGGTCAGCCGACCCAGGTCATGCATATCCATTATGGCAAGAGCGGTAAGGAAGAGTACGTACAGTTGCAGGCAACCCCGATACTTAGCCCCGACGGGGAAGTTATGTATATGGGGGAAACTATTCATCCGGTTAATCACACGGTAGACGAACAGCCCATACTGGTCGGTCGTTCAAAACCGATGCTGCGTCTGGCCAGCCTCCTGCAACGGGTAGCCCGCACGCCGACCACAGTGTTGCTGCTCGGGGAAAGCGGTACCGGCAAGGAACGCGCCGCGGAGTACATTCACCAGTATTCGGACTGTGCACAAGGCCCCTTTGTGGTAGTGGATTGCGGCACGTTGGGGGAGAACCTCATCGAGCGCGAGCTGTTCGGCCATGAAAAAGGCGCCTTCACCGGGGCTGACGGGCGTAAAAAAGGCCTGTTCGAAGCGGCCCACGGCGGAACCCTGCTGATCGACGAAATCTGTGAGTTACCGCTGGCATTGCAGACCAAGCTGCTGCGTGCGCTGGAAACCGGCACCATACGCCGGCTCGGGGGTACCGAGTACATCAAGGTAAAGGTGCGTGTCATCGCAGCGACCAACTGCGATATTCAGGCGATGGTGGAGGATGGCCGCTTCCGCCAGGATCTCTATTACCGGCTCTCTGCCTTCCCGGTCCAGGTGCCGCCGCTGCGGGAGTACAAGGATGATATTCCGGCGCTGGCCGAGCACTTTCTGCTGCGCAACGCCGACGGCGACCGGCATGTGCCCCTGTCACCGGAAGTGATCGAGGTGCTGCTGGCGTATGACTATCCCGGCAATGTGCGAGAGTTGCGTAATATCATCGAACGGGCGGCGATACTGGCGTTCGGTGATGTGCTGCGACCCGAACACATGATTTTCGAAGGGCCGGGGGCTGTAGCGGAAGAAGCGGTAGCGGAGGCTGCGGTGACAAAAACTGCGCCTGTACAGCACACGCTGCTGGTACGGCGCGAACGCCTGAGTGATGAGCTGGTACTAAAAGCCCTGGAGAGCTGCGCGGGACATCGGTCCCGCGCAGCTGCTATGCTGGGTGTCAGTGAACGTACGGTCTATCGCTACCTGAAGCGTCTGACCGGCCAGGTTCAACCAAAGGTGTCGTGAGTTACATTCTTGAACCATGAATGGGCGTAACGGGCCTCCCGTTTCCGCATCTTGAGATCGACTTCTTTCGGCGTCAGGCCCCCGGAGCCTTTAACCTTGCTGATCTTGCCCTTTTCGTCCAGTCGATAGACCATGGCCACCGAAATACCTTCATCCGGGGTCACCAGGCTGTAGCAGGTATTGACCCAGGAGGGTACCGGGGCCGGCTGACCGTTCAGGCTGGCGACCACCGCCGCTGCACAGACTTTTGCCTCGGAATTGGCGGCATAGCCCGATTTCGGCAGGGGGCTGGCGATACTGGCATCACCGATCACGTAGATGTCGTTGTGGCGCGTGGACTCAAAGGTCCGGTCCTTGATGGGGCACCAGCCACTCTCGTTTACCAGGTCGGCGATAAAGGCAATCTTCCCGGCCTGTTGCGCCGGGATGACGTTGACGACATCGCCCTTGAATTCGACATCACCCTCGACGGTCATGTTTTTCGGGTCGACACGTGTGATGACGCCGCCGCCCGGGCCACTGATCCAGTCGATCATGCCGTCCTGCTTGCGGTAGCCATAGTGGCGTTCCCAGGCATCCTGGAACAGCCCGAACTTGGAGAACTTGGGCTTCGCATCCAGCACCAGGATCTTGGATTTCGGTTTGTGCTTCTTGAAGTAGCTGCCGACCTGGCAGGCCCGCTCATAAGGCCCCGGCGGGCAGCGGAACGGGTTGGGTGGCGCCACGATAATCATGGTGCCGCCGTCCGGCATGGCTTCGATCTGCTTGCGCAACAGTACCGTCTGTGGCCCGGCCTTCCAGGCGTGAGGCATTTTCTCGCTGACTCTCGCGTTATAACCTTCAATGGCGTCCCACTTGAAGCTGATGCCCGGCGAGACGATGCAGCGATCGTAGCTGATGGTTTTCCCGGAGCCGATGGTGACTTTCCGGGTCACCGGGTCGATGCCGGTGGCAACATCGTGGATCACTTTGACGCCGTGTTTCCTGAGCCCGTCATAGCTGAACTTGATGCTGTTGATGTCGCGGTTGCCGCCCAGCACCTCGTTGCTCATGAAGCAGGTATAGTAGTGCTTGTTGGGTTCGATAATTGTCACATCGATGCCGGCATCCGCCATGCGGATATACCTGGCCGCGGTTGAGCCGCCGATGCCACCGCCGATCACTACCACGTGCCGCGAAGCGGCCAGGCCGAGATACGGGAAGCCCAGTGACCCCATGGCCAGCGTACCGCCTGCCAGGGTCAGGAATTTTCTGCGTGTAATCTGAGTCATGGCTGTATCTCCTCTTATTTCTGTGCGGCGTAGAAGTTGATGAGCTGTTCTATACCTTCTTCACCTTGCTCCTTGAGCAACAGGTCAAGTTTCTTCTTCATCTTTTTCTCCATTGTCCTGTTGCCACTGGTGAAGTCTTCCATGCTGAATTCCAGGTAAGTCATCCACTGGCCGGCAAGAATCCCGGCATCGTCTTCTGCCGAGCGGCCGCCGTCCTCGTGACACTTCTCGCAGTATTTCTTGTGGTGTTTTGCGCCTTTCTTTGCCAGTTTCCGGTCATACTTCTGTGGCAGTCGGACAAATTTCTGTTTGGAGAAAAAGTCCGCCATGAGCTTGATTTCGTCCTCGGTGTAGCCTTTCGCAATACGCGTCATGATGGTGGCGGGGCGTTCCCCGTTCCTGTAGGCGGCCATGGTTTCGATGAAGTTGTCTTTCGACATGCCTGCGATTGTCGGGCTGGCAGGACCGACGCTTGAACCGTTGGTGCCGTGACAACCTGCACAGGTATTGGCCAGCATGGATGCCGACGCTGTTTCTGCGCAGACGGAACCACCGTATATGAGGCCACCGGCGACTATTGCTGTCTGAATGATGGTTTTGCAGTTCATGTTCGATCCTCCTCGAGCGTTTCAGTTCAAACTACGGCAACATTGCCGGTTGGTATTGCTGCCTGTTCTCCCGTCCCGTTATTTGCCCTTCGATCGGGCGTTATAGAGCATATCGACGATGTCTTTATAGCGTCGTTTCTTTGCATGTTGATACGCCGTCAGACCTCCGTTGTCCGCGATCCCGGTATCGGCGCCCCGCTTGACGAGTATGCCGACGATATTGCTGTGGTTGTTCATCACCGCCTGCATCAGGGCCGTTTCGCCATCGACATTGCGGTGATTGATGTCGGCGCCGCGGTCGAGCAGAATCCCGAGTACGCCGTCATGGCCGGCCTCGGCGGCATAGAACAGTGCGGTCGCGCCGTCATTGTCCACGGCGTCGATATTGGCGCCGGCGTCCAGCAGCAGTTTGACGCTGTCATCCAGTCCCTTCAGGGCTGCCAGCATCATGGCGGAGGCGCCGTCCCTGTTGCGTACATGCAGGTCGGCATCGGCAGACAGTAATAGTTTCAACAGGGGTATGTTGTTGCGCCCGGCAGCCGCCATCAGCGCCGTAACGCCGTCCTTGTCCGACGTGTTGACATTGGCGCCGTGCGCAATCAGGGTTTTGACTACCTGCGGGTTGCCCTGGCGTACTGCCATCGCCAGTGCATCCCAGCCGGCCCGTGTCTTGGGATAGGTTTTGGCGCCGGCGCCCAGCAGCATATCCACCAGCTCCAGGTGACCGTTCTCGGCGGCATAGGTCAATGCCGTGCATCCCGCAACGCTGCGCGCGTTCACATCGGCGCCCCTGTCGAGGAGCAGCTTGACAGCATCACGGTTGCCTTCTTCGCTGGCGAACATGAGTGCGGATTTTCCGAAACGGTTGCTTGCATCCGGTTTTGCGCCGTTGTCCAGCAGGTAGGTCATGGTCTGCGTATCACCCAGCAGGGCTGCATCGACCAGGGCCCGACCGGTGTCGGCGGTGGCTGTCGACAGACTGACGGCCAGCAAAAGGAAAAAGGCCGCACGCAGGGATGCCCGGTTCATTATCCGTATCTCCCGGCGCGGTGTTGCCGGCGCGACACGGCAGGCAAATCTGCGTTGTTCAGGCTGATGCCCTGCCCGGATCCTTCAATATCCTGTTCATCCGGCTCATCAGGGGCATCGGGTTCCGTATGGGCGATGCCGGCATGGCAATCGATGCAGGTCTTGCCCTGCAGCGGGGCGCGGGTATGTTTTTTGCGGCCCATGCGATCCTGCGCGCTGAGATCCATATTGTCGTAGCTGTGACAGTTACGGCATTCGCGGGAATCGGTGGCGCGCATCTTGTCCCACACCCTGTTGGCCATTTCCCAGCGGTGCGCCTCGTATTTCTCCGGGGTGTCTATGGTGCCGGCGATCTCGTGGTAGACGTCTTTTGCGGCCATGATCTTGGCGTAGAGCTTGGGGAAGAACTCAACCGGCACATGGCAGTCTGCGCAGGTGGCCTGGATGCCGGCCGCGTTCTTGTAATGCACGCTTTCCTTGTACTCTTCATAGTTGATTTTCATGGTGTGGCAGGAAATACAGAATTCCATGCGGTTAGTGTAGTGGAAGAATGTATTGAGACCGCCAAGGGAAACGGCACCGATGACAAAGATCACCAGGCCGACACAAATCGATTTTGTTGGTGGACACTGCATTGTTTCTGTTTCCAGCTGTTATCAGGGGAAAACGAAAATGCTATGACAACTGCAAGGCAAGTTAGGTGCCAGAGTTAAGGCTGTTGAAATTTAAAGAAAATTTATAACGGGCCTGCCAGACGTCAGGCTTTCCGGGCTGACATATCTGCCATTGATGTCATGTCAGTCAGACAAGGTGCAGGACTTCAGGTCAGCCCCGCTTCGGCAGTTCACCACAGCTAGAGGCAGGAAACAATCAGGTTATGCAAGGCATTGACCTCTGTAACAGGTCTCGGCCGGGCCACTCCATAGCCCTGGGCGTAATCAACGCCTATCTCTGCAAGATGCTGCAGGATGATCTCGTTCTCGACGAACCCAACGAGCTTCCGGACAGGTTGATCGATACCAGGCCACGTTGCTCCCCGGTGTCGCTCGCGCACTGTTTCGACCACCAGGCGAAGGTGTTGCGCACCACCCA
>DRNU01000065.1 GCA_011374975.1 Gammaproteobacteria bacterium
ATCACTGTTCCCGAAGCCAGGAAAGTGGCACACCTCCTCAGGGCACAGGTGCCCGATTTGAAACATATTGTGACGGTTGCCGAACTCATGGCATCCAGCGTGACTGCAGTCCCCCCGGCCCTGAGCGGCAACGATATCGCCTTTCTGCAATACACCTCGGGCAGTACCGGCAATCCCAAGGGGGTAGTCCTGACACATGCCAATCTGCTCGCCAATATCCGCGCCATGGGCCAGACCGTCAGAGTGACGTCAGAAGATGTTTTTGTCAGCTGGCTGCCGCTGTATCACGACATGGGCCTGATCGGCGCATGGCTGGGCAGCCTCTACTATGCGATGTTACTGGTGGTCATGTCGCCGCTGAGCTTTCTGGCCAGGCCGGAACGCTGGTTATGGACCATTCACCGCTATCGCGGCACCCTGTCGGCGTCACCGAACTTTGGTTACGAATACTGCCTGAAGCGCCTTAAGGATGAAGACCTGGAAGGCCTGGACCTGGGTTGCTGGCGCGCCGCCTTTAACGGCGCCGAGACCATCAGTCCGGATACCCTGCAACAATTCACATCACGCTTCGCAAACCACGGGTTTCATGCCGGCGCCATGATGCCGGTCTATGGTCTTGCCGAGTCTTCCGTCGGCCTGGCGTTTCCACCGTTGAACAGGGGGCCGGTGATCGATCAAATCGAACGTTCCACTTTCATGCGTTCCGGACAGGCAAAGCCGCAACCAGGTTCAGGAGAGCATGCCCTGCGCTTTGTTTCCAGCGGTTCGCCCTTGCCCGGTCACCAGATAAGAATCGTCGACACGGCAGGACAGGAGTTGCCCGAACGCCAGGAAGGCCGGCTGGAGTTCCGCGGCCCCTCCACCACCAGCGGTTATTACCGCGACGCCGACAATACCCGCAAGCTGTTTCACCAGGACTGGCTCGACTCCGGCGACCTGGCCTACATTGCCAATGGCGAGGTCTATATCACCGGGCGTATCAAGGACATCATCATCCGCGCGGGACGCAACATCTATCCGCATGAACTGGAAGAAGCCGTCGGCAATATACCCGGCATCCGCACCGGCCGGGTAGCGGTATTCGGCAGCGCGGATACCCGGACAGCGACAGAACGGCTCATCGTACTGGCGGAAACCCGCAGCAGGGATGACGTCGAGCGGGAGAAACTGCGCACCGGGATCAACACGCTCGCCACCGACCTGGTCGGTGCGCCTCCGGACGAAGTCGTGCTGGCACCACCCGGTACCGTGCTGAAAACCTCGAGCGGAAAAATCCGCCGCGCGGCCAGCCGTGAACTTTTTGAAAAAGGCGGCATCGGCAAGCGCCAGCGCAGCCTGCCCTGGCAAGTCACGCGCCTGGCGCTGGCCGGCGTGCTGCCGCAGACCCGGCGCATGCTGAATTCCCTGTCAGCGATGGCATACGCTGTCTACTGCTGGCTGGTGTTTGCGGTGCTGGCCCCGGTCGCCTGGCTTTGTGCCACCTTGCTACCCGGGGATACCCTGCGCTGGTCTGCCGTGCGCGGCTGTACCCGCCTGCTGGCAAAAGCCTCCGCAACCCCGGTCCGGGTCAGTGGCCTTGAAAACCTGCCCACAGACGGAACTGCCTGTGTGCTGGTCGCCAATCACGCCAGCTACCTCGACAGCTATGCACTGGTCGCCAGCTTGCCCGGGACGTTCCGTTTTGTCGGGAAAGCGGAACTGGCAAAAACCTTTATCGTGCGCAGACCCCTGGAAAACATTCACACCGAGTTTGTTGAACGTTTCGACATCAGCAAGAGTGTCAGCGACAGCCGGCATCTTTCCGACGTTTTACAGGCGGGACATACATTGATGTTTTTTGCCGAAGGCACCTTTACCCGCATCCCCGGCCTGATGCCCTTTCATCTCGGCGCTTTCAAGGTGGCTGCAGAAGCCGGAGTCCCGGTCATTCCCATAGCCATCCGCGGCACGCGTTCAGTTTTGCGGGCTGATAACTGGTTGCCCCGGCGCGGATCGATACACATCGACATCGGACCCGCTATACATCCCCGCGACCTGGAGCAACAAGCCGGCAAAGACAGCTGGAAAACCGCCATTGCCTTGCGGGAACGCTGCCGCGAATTCATTCTGCGCCACTGCGGGGAGCCCGATCTTGCCTGACACCGGGCCCTTCAACCTTTAATGCAAATCATCGGTGTGAGGCGCGCCACCTTGCGCGCCAGGCAAGCGTGTTCAGACGCATCCACCACGGCGGTGACATCCTTGTAGGCACCGGGCGCTTCTTCGGCAACGCCGCGCGACGACTGGCTGCGTATCAGGATGCCGTGCCCGGCCAGTTCATCGACCAGCTGGCGGCCACGCCACCGCTTTGCCGCCTGATGGCGGCTCATGGCACGACCGGCACCGTGACAGGCTGAAGCAAAGGCTCTCAATTCGCTTTCGGCGAGACCTGCCAGGATATAG
>DRNU01000066.1 GCA_011374975.1 Gammaproteobacteria bacterium
ATTTTTCGTTCGACATACGCTTCGTAGCAGCGCTCCTCAAAGCGCCGCGCAAATAACATCTCGCGCAGCAGCCGTTTCTTGTCGGCGTTGTTCATGAGGCTCCTTGCTATTCCAGGGACCTGACAGAGGCCCATAATTGATTAGAAACTGTTGATATTTCAGCGAATATTGAGCATGCTGCGGCACTGTTCGCCGCGCTTGCCCGGTTGCCCGTCGGGCTGCGTGTGCAGTCCCCGCTACCCGGCTAAAATCAAGCCCGGTATCATCTGTGTTTTAGCCTATCAGGTCAAGGTGAAAAATGTTCTCAAATGCTGTAAAAGCGTCGGAAAATCAATGGAAAACATGCGGAATCCGCAGCCTGTGAAAATCACATTGCGGCGCCCTGACGACTGGCATCTGCACGTGCGCGACGGCGCCGCACTGCAATCAGTAGTGCCGCACACCGCACACCGCTTCGGCCGCGCCATCATCATGCCCAACCTCAGGCCGCCGGTAACCACGACCGATGCCGCGCTCGCCTACCGTGAGCGCATCCTTGCCGCCGTCCCTGAAGGCAACAGCTTTCAACCACTGATGACGCTCTACCTGACCGACAACACCCCGGCGCAGGAAATCGACGCGGCACGCCGCAGTGGCTGCATACACGCCGTCAAATACTACCCGGCCGGCGCCACCACCAACTCCGATTCCGGCGTCACCGACATCGCCAATACCCGGGCCGTGCTCGAAGCCATGCAGGAAGCCGGCATGCCGTTACTGGTGCACGGCGAAGTCACCGACCCGGATGTCGACGTCTTTGACCGCGAGGCCGTCTTCATCGACCGGGTACTTGCCCCCCTGGTACAGCGCTTCCCGCAGCTGAAAATCGTACTCGAACACATCACCACTCAACAGGGCATTGAATTCGTGCAGGACAGCCCCGCCCATATCGGCGGCACACTGACCGCACACCACCTGCTGATGAACCGCAACGCCATGTTCGCCGGCGGCATCCGGCCGCACAACTACTGCCTGCCCATCCTCAAACGCGAACAACACCGCCAACACCTGCTGACAGCCGCCACCAGCGGCAACCCCAAATTCTTCCTCGGCACCGACAGCGCACCGCATCCGCGAGGCGCCAAGGAAAGCGCCTGCGGCTGCGCCGGCCTGTACACCGCGCATGCGGCGCTGGAACTCTATGCGGAGGCTTTTGAACAGGCGGGAGCACTGGACAAACTGGAAGGTTTCGCCAGCTTTTATGGTGCTGATTTCTATGGCCTGCCACGTAACGAAGACAGCATTACACTGGTCAGGGCCGATCAGAACATACCTGACAGCTACCCGCTGGGAGAAGACAGCCTGGTGCCGATGCGGGCCGGTGAAAC
The DNA here is from genome assembly GCA_011374975.1 of Gammaproteobacteria bacterium. Taxonomy (GTDB): domain Bacteria; phylum Pseudomonadota; class Gammaproteobacteria; order DSM-19610; family DSM-19610; genus Thiogranum. The sequence continues at coordinate 1,368 of DRNU01000066.1, forward strand.
CCTGGACTGGACAATAACGTAACTGGATACCGAACGGGTTTCAGTACACCCGTGTCACGCGGTAACCGCGTTCACTCAACAGGTTCAGCAGGCCTTCTTTACCGGGCAGGTGCAGGGCACCGACTGCAATAAAATATCGCCCCTCCCGCAAGTGCGCCTGCATACGCTGCGCCATACGGTGATTGCGGTCATCGATCACCTTCTTCATGAAACGTTGCGCCAGCAACGGGTCCTCGCCCTGCATGGATTCCTTGCTGATAGCCAGCAGACGTTGCAGATCACGTTCCAGGTAAGCGGCCTGCACATCATCGAGCTGACGTTCAATATCCGCCAGATTATTCAGCGTATCGCGCAACATACTGAGCTGCTCGCGCTCGGACAGACTGTCGAACAACCCCATCTGCTCATCCACCGTCTCCAGCCCCCGGACCTTCTTCCCGCCGGCCAGCGCCTGCTGGTACAGGGCCAGGTCAAGAATCACACCCTCACCCGGAGGCGGTGTCATCAGACTGACCGCTGCCGCCCAGGGCTTCAGCCTGGCGATCATGAATTCCGGCATACCCTGCGCTGCCAGCGCCTTGAGCGTACGCTGGTAAAGTGCTTTCCCCACCAGGCCTTCCAGGCTGCGGCCGTCACTGAGCAGCAAGGCGCCTGCCATACCCATCAGCGCCTGCTCGTCCAGTTCCACTTCCACAACCAGGCCGGTCGCGCCATCAAACGCCTGCTGCACCGGCGCGGGCAGGTTCACCACCTGCGGGTCGTCGCTGTGCATGGTGCCGAACAGATAACTGGCCGCCCCGTTGTCCGGCTGGATTTTCCACAACAGACCGTGATCGAACCGCTCACCGGCCGAGACACTGAAAGTAAACGCGAGACACACTGCCGCCAGCAGCAGGCGCCACAGATAACCAGGGTACAGGGGGGATTGTTTCACGTTCATGAACGGGTTCCGGTATGCTGTCGTCATGATAGACGATAACGCATCTGCAAAAATTGCCAATCGATTTCGTGGTTTTCTTCCCGTGGTTGTCGACGTGGAAACCGCGGGCTTTAACCCCAAACGCGACGCACTGCTGGAAATTGCCGCGGTTCTCCTCCAGTTTGACGAGCAGGGCCAGCTACACCCGGTAGAAACCCATGCCTGCCACGTGGAACCTTTCAAGGGCGCCAACCTGGACGCAAAGTCGCTGGAGTTCACCGGCATTGACCCCTGGCACCCGTTCCGCATGGCCAAGCCGGAAGATGAAGCCATGCGGGAAATTTTTCAGCCGGTACGCCGGGCGGTCAAGGAATCAGCCTGCACGCGTGCGATCCTGGTCGGGCACAACCCGTCCTTTGATCTCAATTTTGTCAATGCCGCAGCGGATCGCTGCAAGATCAAACGCAACCCCTTCCACCCCTTCAGCAGCTTTGACACCGCCACGCTGGCCGGGCTGGCATTCGGCCAGACCGTGCTGGCGCGTGCGGCCAAAGCGGCCAATATTGCATGGGACCAGGAGCAGGCCCACTCGGCGAAATACGATGCCGAGCGTACCGCCGAACTGTTCTGCGCTATCGTCAACCGGTGGGATTCATCCGTAGGCGACTGAGTTCGCATCAATCCCTGCATGCAGATGCACAAAAAAAGCGGGGCCCGGTAACGGGCCCCGCTTTACGTTGTTGCGACAGTAAAACTGCCTGGCGCGTTTAACGCTTGTTGAAAGTCCAGCCAGATGTTGCCGGCAGACGCGGCATGGCCAGTTCCGGGAACTCGCCGGTCAGCCCGTTCAGGAAAGCGACGATATCCTTCACCTGCGCGTCACTGAGATCCTTGTTGAGCTGTACTTTAGCCATCACCCGTACCGCTTCGTCCAGGGTTGCCACCGATCCGTTGTGGAAATAAGGCGCCGTAAGGGCGATATTTCTCAGCGTCGGCACCTTGAACAGGTACTTGTCGGCATCCTTTGCGGTCACTGCAAAGCGGCCCTTGTCTTTCAGCAAGTCGTAACGGGCAACATAATCGTTATCCGCAAAGGTCGGAAACTTCATGAAGAAACCCTGGCCGATCGGCAGTGTCGGGCCATTAAAGGCCGCACCGGAGTGACAACTGGTACAGCCAACCTCGTTGAACGCCTGCATGCCGCGCTGCTGGCTGGCGCTCAGCGCCTTTTTGTCACCTTTCACGAAACGGTCATAGGGGCTGTTGGGCGTAATCATGGTACGTTCGAACGCGGCAACCGCCCTGGCGGCGTTATCCACTGTTATCGGATCCTTGTCGCCGAAAGCACGCACAAAGTACGGCTTGTAACCCGGGATAGCGCGTACCCGGTCAAGCGCCGCGTCCAGGTCTTTCATGCCCATTTCCACCGGGTTGACGACCGGACCCTTGGCCTGGTCTTCCAGGCTGGCGGCACGCCCGTCCCAGAACTGGGTGGAGGCAAAAGCGGAATTCCAGACGGTGGGGGCACTGCGGCCACCGGTCTTGCCGTGCACACCCATGGAGAAGTCACGGTTATCATCGCCGCCCAGCATCAGGTTATGGCAGGAATTACAGGACACGGTACCGGTTTCCGACATGCGCGGATCGAAATACAGCATCCGTCCCAGTTCGACCTTTTCCGGGGTGGTCGGGTTGTCGGCGGGTTCCGGCGCCTTGTCGGGCAAGGCCTGCCAGTCGTAAGCCAGCGCAACATTTGTCGCCAGCGCAGTAACAAGACACAATAGGGTTGCTTTCACTTGCATAACTTCGACTCCTTAAACATTTAGACTGATTCTAAACTATTAGGTGACCCATGGCTACCCTTCCGGAAAAAGACCAGCAGATTGTTGAAGCGCACACCGGCCTTATTCACCGTGTTGTCATTGCCTGCCAGAACCGTGAAATGGTACCCGATCTGGACGACATTCTGAAACAGGCTGAACAGAACGGATGGCTACAATTGGTGGCCACGATCCGCAAGATACTTGCCGGCGCACACGATGAATCACTGCTGAACGGCCTGGACGAGGAAGATGCCATCATCGTGTCCTCCATCCTGCGCGGCCTGCAAAATCCGGAAACCCTCCCCGACCTGAACGCGGGTGCGGATGGCGCCATGGCCGCTCCCGGCATTGCCGCCATGGTCCATGGCGCCCGCACCGGCAACCTGGAAACCCTGCAACTGCTGGGCACCATGGCACAGCAGATGCTCAAGGCCGGCGGCGACATGGCGCGCCTGGCCGGCATCCTGCGCCCGCTGGTGCAGGGCGAGCGGGACGCGGAAAAACTGACCCAGGGCATGAGTGAGGACGGGGAAAAACTGGTGCTGGCCATTCTCAAGGAACTCGACAGCATCGATTCCAGCACCGTCAGTCACTGACCCGGTCCGGCGCAACGCCGCACTGCGTCACGGAACTGTCTAATTTTCCGAAATATTCCCGGATAACGGCCGATATAGACTCGCAACGAACGAGTCATGGTCCAAAACCGGGGAATACCAGGTGAAAGAAATACCCGTCACAGAACTGATGAGCCACGCAATCAAACTCGTGGCACCTGCAACACCGCTGCGCGATGTTATCACCCGCATGCAGAGCAAACGGCACTCCTGCATTATCATCGGCAGTGACGGTATACCGGAGGGCATCATCACCGAACGCGACCTGGTCTGCGTTATGGAAAAAATGCTGGAAGCCCCCGATATCGTCAATCAACCGGCAGCGGAATTCATGTCCCCGCAACCGCACACCATTCAG
>DRNU01000067.1 GCA_011374975.1 Gammaproteobacteria bacterium
CACTGATTCGCAACAAGGCCTACAAGAACGTTACCTCGTTTCTCGCAGACGAACGGGAACGGGACCGCGCCGATATCGATCAGGACACCATGACCGTGGTCAATTGGCTGGAGGGGTCCTATCCCAACTTCTTCTTTTCCGTACCGTTGGAAGAAATCGACGATTTCACCGAGCGCTGCGCAACGATCAACAGCCATGACGATTACGAAAACTTCGTCAAGCAATATGGCATAAGGCGCACCAATCCGGAATTCTGGGCCCAGGCCGACTGGTTTCAGGATGCGCATGTACGCCACAAGCCGCTCGTCGCGGGTTTGTTCGATCTGAACCGCTATCAGAATCACTAGTACTCTTTCAATGTAAACTTGATGGAGCACTAGCTGATGCCATGGTCCCTGCCCAGAAACATTCATTTACCGGCTCCACAATGAGAGTATGAGCCATAGAGGTACAGGATGAACAGAGAGCTGGAAGAAATACTGGATGAGTACAAGGCCGATCCTGAGTCGGTTTTCAATACCTGGTTCATCAACAATGACGACCGGCTGAAGGCGTTTCGCTCGATACGCCGCGGCGTCAGGGACGTGATACAGGACATCAAGGCGGGAACCTTCGGAAACGACTACAAAGGCTCGTCACTGGAATTTGTCCTGAACTGCATCACGGAACAGAAGCAGGTGTTCATGGGTGCGTCACATGCATTCTACTGGAAGCCGAAACTCCGGATACCGGATATCTACGAGAATGAAGAAAACAAGCGTGCATTCGGCCAGTTTCTCGAAAACTGCTATAAGGCAACCAACGAAGACCAGTTAATCCGCGAGATCATCAATCTCGACCAGAGAAAGATCAAGGGGCTTGGCCCGGCCGTTGCCAATATATTGTATTTTCTTCACCCGGAAATCATCCCTCCCTTCAATACCGCCATCGTCAATGGCTTCAACCATCTATTCAAGGACAAGGTGAAGCTGGGTTCGTGGGAAGAATACCTCCGTATGCGGGAGGTCATTCTCGAAACGAACAAGTGCTACAGGAACCTGTTGTCAAGAGACCTGGGGGCCTTTTCGGGTTTCCTGTTCGACATCGGGGTCAAAAAGATCCAGGTGGACGACGAGGGAGAACTCAGCGAGGCCGATAGGCGAAAAATCGAGAAACTTCTGAAGAAACGCCATTCCGAAGTCATGAGTGAAAAAGAGGAGGAAGATTTGCATACGGAGATGCAATATCACTTGCTGAGGATCGGCCATTCTCTCGGCTATGACGTGATCAGTGCCTCCAACGATCGCTCACGCTGCCATGCAGGCAACAATTTCTCATTTCTCTGTTTGCCTGAATTTCCAGATATCAATGTTGATACCGATACGAGGAATACCATTTCCCTGATCGATGTCATGTGGTTTGAAAAGGGTAGCAAGCGAATCGTCAGCGCCTTTGAGGTGGAAAAAAGCACTTCCATATATTCAGGCATACTCCGGCTCACGGATCTGTATCGTTCATTCCCACAGGATCCTTCGACGCTTTTTCTGATCATACCGGACAAACGGGAGAAGGAATTGCTGCTGCAGCTGCACCGGCCATCACTGCGAAGCAGCAATATCGAAATGCACTACATCCTGTTTTCCGATTTGAAATCACACTGTGATGCCATCTGCAAGTTTGGCGAAAGCACCGAGACCATCAAGAAGATCGCCAGGGTGGTCAACTGATGTTGCCTGGTGAAGCCCTTCCCGGGTTGCCAAGGAGAATTTTTCTGGCTACGCATCGCGGGCCTGCGTCGCCACGAAATCGGCAGCTTTCCGCCTTGCCACCATTCAGGTGCCCGTAACATGACGACAAGAAGCATCGTTCCAGCGATGAGTACACCGCTGGCATCCATCTTTGGCAGCGGGTTTCTTGTGGTTGTGCCCATACTCGCCAGCGCTGTCGGACCCTATGCCGTACCGGCAATGGTGGTGGTGGCGTTTGTTGCCTTCCTGGTCGGCAGCATCGTCCGTCACAATATACTTTGTGCAGAACCCGTATTGGAGAGAGGTGGCAGCACGGTTACGGTTATGGTCGAGCGGCTGTCCGATTTTGCGCTTGTTGCTGCATACGTGGTCTCCGTATGCCTGTATATCCACATTCTTTCCGCTTTCGTGCTTGCAAGCTTTGAACTGGATACGGCATTCAACAAGAGCCTGCTGACCACCATCGTCATTGCCGTCATCACCATCATCGGCCTGTTGGGGGGCTTGAAGCCCCTGGAGAAGCTGGAACGCTGGGCACTCTATGTGACCCTTGTGATTCTTGCCACGCTGCTCCTGCTGTTTGGCATCTACGATGCCAAACAATTCCTGACGTTGGGACAATTCACCTTGCCTGAAATGCCGGCGCGAAGCGCCTGGGAGATCGCCACTATCGTGGCAGGCACGCTGATCGTTGTTCAGGGTTTCGAGACCACCCGTTACCTTGGCGAGCATTTTGACGTGCCTACCCGCATCCGCGCATCACGCTGGTCGCAATATTTTTCGCTCGGCATTTACGTGCTCTTCGTTGCTTTGGCGCAGCCGATCGTGCCGGTGCTGGAGAGCCGGTATGGCGACAACAGTCTGATCACCCTGGCGGCGACGGCCTCGTTTCTGTTGCCCCTGCCCTTGATTATCGCTGCCAGCATGTCGCAGTTTTCCGCCGCGGTAGCGGATACCCTCGCTGCCGCCGCCAACATGAAGGAGGCCAGCAAACAACGTGTCGATATGCGCTGGGGTTACTTGCTGGTGGGTTCAGCCGCGATGGCATTGGCCTGGTCAGGGTCGACCTTTGAGATCATTACCCTGGCATCGCGTGCTTTCGCCTTTTATTACTTATTGCAGTGTGTCGTGGCATTTTCGGTATGCCGGAACTATCGAGAGCGTAGCCTGTTTGTTTCCATCGGACTTGTCCTGGCATTCGTTCTGATTTTTGCGGTCCCTGCCGGTTGATGCCGTGCGCGTATTGAGTTAAAGGCTCCCCAGCAAGGCCTGAGCCGCCAAGCCGATGCCGAGCGTAAAGACTGCAGCAACGATCCATACCAGTTTCACCAGTGGCATGGGCGTGTTGGCTGATGCCCCCTCTGCAGCGGGCTGCGCGTACAGGGTGACAACAATACGCAGATAGACCGCCAGTGACAGCACACTGTTGAGGATTGCCACGACAACCAACCAGGTAAATCCGGCATCCATCGCTGCACCGAACAGCAAAAATTTACCGACGAAGCCGGCCAGCGGCGGGATGCCGGCCAGGGACAGCAGGAATACCACCATCGCCACGGCCATGGCGATCTTTTTGCGACCGATGCCGGCGAAGGTATCGAGGTTGCGTCCCGTGGCCATGACCACGGCGAAGGCGCCCAGATTCATCGCCGCATAGGCGGCGGCGAAAACAATAATGGCTTCGAAGGCGAGGGGGCTGGCGCCCACGGCGATGACACCCAACAGGAAATAGCCGGCCTGGGCAACGGACGAGTAGGCCAGCAGGCGCACCACGTTGTTTTGCACCAGGGCGGCCAGGTAGCCATAGGTCATGGTCAGCACGGAGACGGCGGCGAGGGTCATTGCCCAGTTCGTCGATAGCGGCAGATCGCGCACCACCTGTGCCAGGGCGAGAATGGCACCGATCTTGGGTACCACCGACAGGTAGGCAGCGATCGATACGGGCGCACCGTCATAGGCGTCCGGGGCCCAGAAGTGGAATGGCACCAGCGAGGCCTTGTAGCCCAGGCCGACGATGACGGCGATCAGTCCGACGCTGGCGATCACCGGCCTTGTCTCAAGGCGGGCCAGATCGCTGAGCAGCGTCGAGCCACTGGCGCCGAACCAGTAGCTGAGGCCGAAGATCATCACCGCACCGGTGACTGAGGCGAAGACAAAAAACTTCATCGCCGCTTCGGTGGCGCGGTCGTCGCGTGGATAGGCCACCAGGGCAAAGGCGCCCAGGCCGGAGAGCAGGACACCCAGCACCAGCAGCATGGTATCGCCGGCGCTGGCCAGCACCAGTGAGCCCAGGGTGACCAGCGTCACCAGCACATAGACCGTGCCTTCCCGATCACTGCCACCAAGTTCTGCGCGCGCCAGCAAGATCGACAGCGCAGTTGCCGGCAGCAGGATGAGTTTGGCCCACACGCTCAGGGTATCGATGCGGTAGGTGCCGCCGAAGACGCTGCTGTCCATGCCCAGCAGCGGCAGGGTCATGGCGGTGGCCAGCAGCAGACCGAGCAGGGTGACGCCCAGCGCAATGCGCGGCAGGCGTAGCATCTCGGCCACCAGGGCGAAGACGATGGTCAGCAGGACGATGATCTCGGGGATCAGCAGGGCAAGATCTGCAGCCATCAGAATTGCAGCGCCACGGTGGTCTTGTGAATCACATCCAGCACCAGGGACGGAGCGATGCCAACCACCACGATCAATATCAATAGCGGTGCCAACGAGAGTACCTCACGCGTATTCAGATCGCTCATGCCGGTCCACTGTTCTCGCGGCTCGCCGAGAAACACCTTGCCGATGGCGCGCAGATACAGGCCGGCGGTGATGACGATGCCGAGGATGACGACGACGGCCACGGGCTCGACCCGCAGCGTCGCCAGGAAGATCTGAAACTCGGCCGGAAAGTGCGCCAGCCCCGGCAGACCCAGTGAGGCGAAGGCGGCCAGCACGAAGGACCAGCCGAGTATCGGCACAACTTTAAGTAGACCGCCGAACTGTTCCATCTCGCGCGTGTGAGCGCGGTCCTGCAACATGCCGACCAGCAGGAACAGGGCGCCGGTGACCAGGCCGTGGCTGACCATCTGCAATACCGAGCCATCCAGCGCCGTGGCGCGCACCGCCGGATCGACCGCCAGCGCGGCGATGGCCACGCCGACGACGACATAGCCCATGTGGTTCACCGAGGTCAGGGCGATCAGGCGCTTGAGGTCACTCTGTGCCAGGGCGGCAAAGGCGCCGTAGAGGGCGGCGACCACGCCGAACACGAGGACCACGATGCCGGCATCGCGAAACGAATCCGGCGTCATCTGCAGGGCGAAACGCACCAGGCCATAGGTGCCGAACTTCAGCATCACCCCGGCGAGGATCACGCTGCCGGCGGCGGGCGCCTGCACGTGTGCCGCTGGCAGCCAGGTGTGGAAGGGGAACACCGGCGTCTTCACCGCGAAAGTAAACAGCATCGCAATCAACGCCAGCATGGCCGCGCCGCCCTCCAGGGGCGGGTTGTCGATCCACGCGCGCATGTCGAAGGTGTGCGGCTCGCTGCCCAGATACAGGCCGAGGATGGCGAGCAACAGCGGCAGGCTGCCTAACAGGGTATAGATGAAGAACATCAGCGCCGCGCGCTGGCGGTCTTCGTGCCCCCAGCCGGCGATCATGAAATACATGGAGACCAGCGACACCTCGAAGAACACGTAGAACAGGATCGCGTCCAAGGCGGTGAAGGTGCCGATGGCGGCGGTCTCCAGCAGCAGCATCAGCACCACGTAGGCGTGGGGCCGCTCCTTCACCTTGACCGAATAGATAAAGCTCAGGAAGAACAGCACTGTACTCAGCAGCACCAGCGGCAGACTGATGCCGTCCACACCCACGCGATAGGCGGCGCCGATGGACGGCATCCACGCCAGCTCTTCGAGCTGGGCAAAGCCCGTTTCGTTCACCCCACGCGACCACATCCACAGGGCGCCGATGAGCGTCAGGCCGCTGGTGGCGATGCCGATGCCGTGCACGAGCGGCGCCGGCGCCTTGCGCAGGGCCATGACGAGCAGCGCGCCGAGCAGCGGCAGAAACAGGGTGATGGATACGATGGGAAGCACTAATCAGTCTCCTGTAGAAACGTCTGAAGGTGTGATGCCTTCAGTCAAGGCACCCGCCACGGGTGCGATAAAAAATTGCACTATTTGTGGGAGCGTCTTCAGCCGCGAAGACTATGTCGAACAAGGCTTCGCGGCTAAAGTCGTTCCCACTGGTCATTGAAACAGCAAGGCCGCCAGCAGCACGGAGAAAATCAGCGCCGTCGCCAGTACCGTGATCGCCATCTCGCGGTGAATCAGGCCGCTCTGCAGGGCACGGGCGCGACTGCCGAGATCGATCGTGCCACGCACCAGGGCGAAGATCAGCCCGTCGATGCCGTGGTCATCACTGCGACGCACGGCGCGACCGAGGGTGAGTCCGAATCGACCCACCGCCAGCACGCCGTTATACAGGCGGCGTTCCAGCCATTCACAGCCGCGGGCGATAGCGAAGGCGGGGCGGACCATCAGGTTGTCGAA
>DRNU01000068.1 GCA_011374975.1 Gammaproteobacteria bacterium
CTGTAGGGGAACAGGAAGCGCGCCAGGTCCAGTAACTGGCGCAGGTCATATTCGAAACCGAGATGGTGCAGGGCGAACTTCAGGATGTGCTGGGCGTCCTGGCGTGCCAGTCCGGTAGGACGGCACACACGCAGTGAGTCGTTACGGTATTTGCTGAGCGGGTTGACGACCGTGCCTTCGCCCAGCCAGGCCTCGATAATCAGCTGTTCGTTGGGGTCGCCGTTGTAGAAAGACAGGACTTTATCGCGCAGTTCCGCGTCGTCGATATCGTGGATGCGACCGATGTACAACGCCGAGTGGGACCAGGGGCTCTGGGTAATGGTGCGGATGATTTCCGAGATGCGGCTGCGGCCCTCGACCAGCACCACGTCGCAGGGGCGGATTTCGTAACGGATGCGATCGAAATCGCACAGCGGTGGGTTGGCCATCTGCTGTTCGGCAGTCAGCCAGCTGACGATTTTCTTTCCCAACCAGGCTACAGGGTTCAGTACCATAGTTATGCTCGGTGTCTCGATTCAATGCCAGAGCCGGCCGCGTCCCTGCGGGACAAAATGTCACCTCTTGAGTCGATTTATTGGTTCATCGAGGTGTTATGTCTAAGGATAGCGGCAATTCAGGGGATTGCCTGAAAAATTGCCGTTACTGGCTGAAATGGCTAGGCTTTCAGTGGTGCTGTGGCGTGCTCGAGGGCACGCTCCAGGACGGCCTGCGGAGTGTAGAAATGCGGTGAAAAACGAATTGCGCCGCCACGCAGCGCGCAAATGACGCCATTGTCTTGCAAATGCTGGTATCTGGCGTTTATATTCTCGTCCCTGAAACGGAATGCCATAATCCCGGCACGCTTTTCCGGGAGCATTTCAGAAACGATTTCTCCATCTAATTCTATTATTCTATCAATAAGATACTGAATCTTTGAAGAAACCATATTAAATATCGGTTCGATGCCGGTTTGCAGGCACAGGTGCAGGCTGGCATGCAGGGCGTGGATGCCCAGCATATTGGGGCTGCCGCATTCGAAGCGTCGGGCCGTTGCAGCAGGCTGCCAGTCCTGGCGGTCGTAGTCGCCCACGGCCTCTACCATGTGCCAGCCGAACTGTTTCAGGGACAGGCGTTCCAGCCACTCGGCGCGGCAGTAGAACAGCGCCAGTCCTTCCGGACCCAGCATCCATTTGTGGCCGTCGGCCATCACGAAATCGGCCTGGCAGGCCTGGACGTCGAACGGTTTTACGCCCAGGCCCTGGATAGCATCGACGCAGAAGGCGACATCCCGTTGCCGGCAGGCTGCGCCGATCGGGACCAGGTCCAGGGCCAGCCCGGTGGCGTACTGCACGGAACTGAGTGCGACCAGCCGGGTGCGCGGTGTCATGGCGTCGATAATGCGCTGCTCGGGATTATCTGTCGCATCGATAGTGACCGTAACCACCTTGACGCCCTGCGTATGCAGTGATTCCCAGACAATGCGGTTGGAGGGGAATTCCTGGTTACTGATGATAATTTCGTCGCCTGTCTTCCAGTGCATGCCGTAAGCCACCACGGACAGGGCTTCGGAGGTGCTTTTCAGGAGAGCGATTTCGTTGCTGTCGGCGGCGTTGATCAGGGTTTGCAGTTGTTCGCGCAGCGCCTGCTCGGTGGTCAGCCAGCGCGCATAATGGTGCGAGCCGACCCGGCCGTTTTCCTCCGCAAAGCGTTGTACGGCCTCGACCGTGCAGTGCGGCCAGGGGGAAACCGCGGCATGATTCAGGTAGCAGATGTCGTCCGCCAGGTTAAATGCGTTTTTAGTCATGATGTCGCGCCGGTGAAGGGGTAGACTTGAAGTCCGTATTAAAACACGATTCGCTTATGTTTCTGAACACAACTGCAGGTCGGGCTGAGCGCAGCGCAGCGCAACACAGGTATGGCAGCCGGTTGGGGTGGTATCTGCTCCTCAGCCTGTTGCCGGGTGCAGCGCCTGTTATTACGCTGGCCGGGCCGGTTACCACTGGTGCCAAGCCCGAAACGGGGCTGCGTTACTGGGAGTGGAATGACCAGGGTGTCCTGTTCCGGCTTACCCAGCGCCTGCCGGACCAGACGCGCGCCTATTTGCTGGCGCGGGGTTTTGACGCCGGGAGTGCGGATCTGGCCGCCACGCGTTGCATGTTCCAGTCGATGTTCAAAAACACCCGGTCCCGGGGTGCGCCTGCTGTCAGTATCAACCTGGAAGACTGGCGTGTGCATGCCGCCGGTACGGAAAAGCGAAAGCAACTGCTCACCCGTGAACACTGGAAACAGGTATGGACGCAACGCGGTGTTTCCGGTGCGGCGGCCATCGCCTTCGAATGGTCGCTGCTGCCGACCCGGCAGGAATACGCGCCGGGGGATTATAACTGGGGCATGACCAGCTATGGTCTGCCGCCCGGCACCCGCTTTGACCTGGATTTCTCCTGGCAGAGAGAAGGCAAGCTGTTCAGGGGCCGCCTGGACGGTGTGGAATGTCCCGCCGATATTCACCCGGAGCCACAATGATGCTGACGCTGAAACCCCTGCGCATAACCCTGTTGTCGATGTGCCTGCTTGTTGTACACAGCGTGTACGCGGAACAACAGCCGCAGCTGCTGCAAAAGATCCCCGATCAACCGCCGGCACCGGATTTCAGCCTGGTTGATATGGAGGGGGTAAAGCACAAACTGTCTGATTACCGGGGCAGGGTGGTGGTGGTGAACTTCTGGGCGACCTGGTGCCCGCCGTGCCGTGAAGAGATGCCGGCCATGGAACGCGCCTGGCAACAGTTGCGCACGCAGGATGTGGCAATGCTGGCGATCAATGTCGGCGAGGACGAGGACACCATTTTCGAGTTTACCGCCAACTACCCGGTAGAGTTTCCCCTGCTGCTGGATACGACATCAGCTGTCATCAGCGCCTGGCCGGTGCGCGGCCTGCCGACAACGTTTGTTATCGACCCTGCGGGGCGCCTGGTCTATCGTGCTATCGGTGGCAGGGAATGGGATGCGCCGGAGCTGATACAGCAGATCCTGGCGCTGAAAACAGCCGCTGACCGGCGCTAGTTTCAGGTAACCGCTGTCTTTTCCCGGCCGGCGGCAGCTGTGTTTTCCTCCAGCCACTGTTCGATCTCTTCGGCGGGTTTCGGCGCGCTGATGTAGTAACCCTGTGCAATATCGCAACCCATTTCCCTGAGCACTTCCAGGGAACGGGCGGTTTCGATCCCCTCGGCAACGACAGAACATTGCAGCGTGTGTGCCAGCTCGACAGTGGTCTGGACGATGGCCTGGTCGCTGTCACTGTCCTGCATGGCCAGCACAAAGCTGCGGTCCACCTTGAGTTCGTCGACCGGCAGGTGGTTGAGGTAGGCCAGCGACGAGAAGCCGGTACCGAAATCATCGATCGAAATGCGGATACCCCGTTCGTGCAGCGACTCGAGTACGCCCTGGGCGAAGGATATATCGTGCATCATGACGCTCTCGGTGATTTCCAGGGTCAGGAAGCGGCTCTCGATACCGGTGCGCTTCAACAACTCTGCAAGGCAGGGCTCAAGGCGCCGGTCGCGCAGGCTGCGCGTCGATACGTTAACGGCAACGCCGATTTTTGTGCCGCGTTTGTGCAGTTTGCGCAGGAAATGCAGCGCTTCCTCGAACACCCATTCGGTCAGCGGCTCTATAGCGCCGGTCTGTTCTGCCAGGCTGATGAATTCATCCGGCGGTATCAGGCCGTGCGTGGGGTGTTCCCAGCGCAGCAGCGCTTCCAGCCCGGCCACCCTGCCGCTGCTCATTTCCAGCTTGGGCTGGTAGTGCAACACGAACTGCCCGTCATCGATTGCACCTCGCAGCTGTGCGCTCAGTTCCAGGTGGCGCAGGCTGTATGTGTCTGCATTGCCATCGTAGAGCATATAGCGGCTGCCGTGTTCCCTGGCCTGGTGCATCGCGACATCGGCGTAGCGTACCAGTGTATCCGCGTCGTCGGTGTGTTGCGGGAAGAGTGCGATGCCGATACTCAATCCAACCTCGAGTTCGACCTGGCTGACGCACACCGCTGTGTTCATACAGTCGAGGATATGCCGGGTGTGGGAGCAGGCCTGTTGCTCATTGGTGTCGGTCAGCAGTACCGCGAATTCGTTGCCGCCCAGGCGGGAGATATAACCGTTATCCGGCAGGCAGGCCTGGATGCGGGCGCCGATTTCAAGCAATAACTGGTCGCCGAAGTCATACCCCAGGGTATCGTTGATTTCCTTGAAGCGGTTGATGTCGATGACCAGCAGGGCGATATTACCGGCCAGGCCGGAGGGCTGGGCGATGGCTCTCGCCAGCTGTTCATACAGCAGGGTACGGTTTGGCAGTCCGGTCAGGTTGTCATGGGTGACCTGGTGGCGCAGCGCCAGGTTTTTTTCATTCAGTTTGCGCGTCACCAGGGACGCGAGCAGCAAAGCGGTCCAGACGGCGAACCACAGGACGACAAGACCGGACGAAAACAGCCGGCTGCCGAGTTTCGATGCCAGTGTGCCATGCTGGGTTTCAGTGCGTTCCAGTAATACCAGCCGGTAGGGGAGGCCGATGAGCGGTGTGGCTACCCAGAGGTAGTCGCCGTCGGCAAGCGGCAGCATGCCGGACTGGTTGCGCGGTTGCCGTCCGGATGACAACAGGGTCTGCAGCAGGACATGCCTGTCCAGGTGGTCGCGGTCAGGGCCTGCGATACCGACGATATTCCTGCTGTCGATGATCAGTGCCAGGTCGGTGGAGGGTGAGAAGTGCTGGCGGCTCTGTTCCAGTGCCGTGTCTTCAGGTTCGCCTGCCACCATCGGGATGACCACATCCTGGGCGACCTGCTCGGCCCGGTCCTGCAGGACTTCGATGAGGTGACTGCGATCGGCATCGACAACGATCCAGTAGGCGATCACGCCCAGGATCGTCTGCGACAGGACCGTGATACCCACAATCCCGAGCAGCAGTTGTGTTGAATACCGCATCGATGGCTTAATTCAGCTTTCTGGTGTTGATTCCCACCAGGCTGTACAGCGGGCAGATGCGCACCGTCGCAACAACCAGGTTGCCAACAGCAATAAAGGCCAGGATGCCGGAACTCAGCGGGTCGGCGATGAACTCTGTATCGACCAGGCTGATATAAAACAGGATCGCGCTGATACCGAGGCGCAGTACCTGGTCCAGGGTGCCGACATTGCGTGAAAATTTCATAACTGTTCCTCGCCGCAGGGCGTGTGGCCGGTTTTGTGCCCGCATCCGCACACTGGCGGTGTGGCACGCAGGTTTTGCTCACGTAACTATCGGCAGCTCATAGGTTATTTTTAGCCTTGTGAAGGCCTGAAATCGGCCGTTATACCGATATGCTCGGCTCTTACCGTTCACGCCTGGTCGCTCTGCTGACCGCCATCACCGGATTGATGGTGGTGCTGCTTGTCGTCTCGTATATGAGTGCGCGCTGGGTGATCTGGGAAGACTCGTCCCTGCACCTCCAGCAGACGGTGCAGCTTTACGAGCGTAACCTGGCCAGTCAGCGTATTGAGCTGGCGCGTTACGCGGCCATGATCCGCAATGACAGCCGGATTCAGGATTACACCTTTGCAGCTGTCCGTATTGGTGTCGACGATGCGCCGCTGCGTGGCCTGATCCAGCAGCATATCGGCCGCATGCCGGTCGATGCCGTGTTTATCTACTGGGAAGACGGTGTAACCGCAGTTGGCAGCGATGCGCCGCTGCTGGTCGATGATATCCGCCGGCAGCCTGCGGGGCTGGATAACCGCACCCTCTACATCGAAAACGAGTCGGGCATCTATCTTGCCGCGATTCTTTCCCTGTCTTACCAGGGTGAGGTGCTGGCCCGGGTGGCGGTGGCCCAGGATATGGGCAAGAGCTGGATCACGGGCCAGGCAAGAGACCACCAGACGCAGCTTTTTATCGAACGCGACGGCGAGATTATCGCCAGTACGATGCCGGAAATTGAAAGTATCCTTTTTGATCCGGATCAGCAGATGCTGGTCAACAGCACGGATACTTACCGCGTCGAACGGGTAAAGCTGCCTGCTGCCGGGAACACACGCACACGCTTCTGGCTGGCGGGGACCACAACCGCCCAGGTAGAAACCCTGAGCCGCTATAACCGTGTCATGGTCGGTGTGGCGCTGGCCACCCTGGCGCTGATGCTGGTTACCGGCCTGATAGCGGTGAACAGTTTCAGCCGTCCGATCCGTCGCCTCATTACCCTGACCCGGGATATGGCCAACGGCCAGCTGCCGACGATAAAGCGTGCCAAAGGCGGTACCGAGATTGACCAGCTGCTCAATCATTTTATTGACCTGATCGAGGCCCTGCGCACCGGCCAGAAAGAGGTGGACCGGGCGCACGAAAAACTCAAGCTGTCTGCGATTACCGATGAGTTGACCGGGCTTTATAACCGGCGCTACCTGAATGAAACCTACCCGAAGGTGCTGGCCCAGGCCGACCGCGAGGGTCTTTTCCTGTCTGCCATATTGTTCGATATCGATCACTTCAAGCATATCAACGACAGTTGCGGGCACGCAGCCGGTGATGCCTGCCTTATCGAGTTTTCCGCCATCCTGAAACGTTACAGCAGGGCCAGCGATTATGTATTCCGCATGGGGGGCGAGGAGTTTCTTGTTCTGACCGTGGGCCGTGGCGGAAAGAATGTCAGCATGCTGGCGGAGAAGATACTGGTGGCGACAGAGGCCACCGGGTTTGAGTACCAGGATGAGACGATCCGTCTCACGGTCAGTTGCGGGATCAGCTGTATTCGCCAGAACCAGTCATACCATCCCACCGTGTCACACTTGGTGTCGCTGGCGGACCATGCGCTGTACGAGGCGAAACGCGACGGGCGCAACTGTATTCGCCTGAATGCCGAAAGCTGTGGCCGGCAGAAGGCGGCTTCACTCTCGGTGGCCGGTCGCCGCGGGGATTTCCGCTAGCGGCGCTCTTCTATGGGCATGTAGTCACGCCGTGTCGGCCCGACATAGAGCTGCCGGGGACGCCCGATACGCTGGTTTTTCTCACTGATCATTTCCATCCACTGGGCCACCCAGCCGACCGTGCGGGCGATGGCAAACATCACTGTGAACATGTTGGCGGGAATGCCGAGTGCCTTGTAGATCAGGCCGGAATAGAAGTCCACGTTGGGGTAGAGCTTGCGTTCAATGAAGTAATCGTCACTGAGGGCGATTTCTTCCAGGCGCAGCGCCAGCTCGAACATGGGGTCGTTTTCATCGCCGAGTTTGGCCAGCACCTCGTGGCACATTTTGCGGATGATGCGCGCGCGCGGGTCGTAGTTTTTGTACACGCGGTGGCCGAAACCCATCAGGCGGAACGGGTCATCCTTGTCCTTGGCACGTGCCAGGTATTTCGGGATCTCTTTGGCGTCGCCGATTTCCTCCAGCATGCTCAAAACCGCTTCGTTGGCGCCACCGTGTGCCGGGCCCCACAGGGCGGCGATGCCGGAGGCGATACAGGCAAAGGGGTTGGCGCCGGAGCTGCCGGCCAGGCGCACGGTCGAGGTGCTGGCATTCTGCTCGTGGTCGATATGCAGGATGAAAATGAGGTCCAGCGCTTTTTCCGCAACCGGGTCGATCCGGTACGCTTCACACGGCACTGCGAACATCATGTTCAGCAGGTTGCCGGTGTAGCTCAGTGAATTATCCGGGTAGACCTGGGGTTCACCCACCGAATGTTTATAGCTGGCCGCGGCAATGCTGGGCATTTTGGCAATCATCCGGTGTGCGGCGATGATGCGGTGACGGGGGTTGGTGATATCGGAGGAGTCGTGATAGAAGGCGGACAGTGAGCCGACCACGCCAACCATGATGGCCATCGGGTGGGCGTCATGGTAGAAACCGCGAAAGAAACTCTTGAGGGCTTCATTCAGCATGGTGTGGTGGGTGATGATGCCTGAAAACTCGTCCAGTTGAGCGGTATTGGGGAGTTCGCCGTATAACATAAGGTAGGCAACCTCGATAAAACTGCTTTTCTCCGCCAGCTGTTCAATGGGGTAGCCGCGGTACATGAGCATGCCCTGTTCGCCATCGAGATAGGTCAGCGAGCTGTGGCAACTGGCGGTAGAAACAAAACCCGGGTCATAGGTGAAATAACCCAGTTGTTTGAAGAACCCCCCGATATCCACTGCAGCAGGCCCCTCGGTTGCATCCTTGACAGGGAGGTCTATCTGCCGGCCTGTCCTGTTATCGGTAACGGTTACGCTGTGTTTTCCGTTCATCGCTCAGCCCTCCCGGCTGTTGTGTGCTCCACAGATGTTAGTTATAGCAAGCGCCGTGCCATCCATCCAGCCAGTTCCAGTGCCCTGTCACCCCAGAAGCGGTGTTGCCATTGCTCACAATGCACCTGTTCGGCATGCTCGAGGTCATCCATAAAAGTCGTTTGCAGTTGCCGGCACAGCAGCAGGTCACGGGTAAACAGGTTCAGTTCATAATTCAGAAAGAAACTGCGGTAGTCAACGTTGGAGGTGCCGACAGTGGCG
This sequence comes from Gammaproteobacteria bacterium, assembly GCA_011374975.1. Classification (GTDB taxonomy): domain Bacteria; phylum Pseudomonadota; class Gammaproteobacteria; order DSM-19610; family DSM-19610; genus Thiogranum. The sequence goes on from DRNU01000068.1 coordinate 8,488, forward strand.
TAATTGGCATCGACGACGATGGTCTTGGCGTGCAGGACGCGTGGCAGGTACTCGTAGATACGTACCCCGTTCTCCAGCAGGCGGCCATAGGCGGCGCGTGAGGCCCATTGCACCAGGCGCACATCGTTCTTGCGTGGTACCAGCAAGCGCACATCCACACCGCGCTGTGCGGCTTCCAGCAGCAGGCGCTGGGTGCGGCGGTCGGGGACAAAATACGGGGTCGTAAGACAGATCGATTGTGTTGCATGGGAAAGCATGCTGGCAAAGCTGCCGTTCAGGTAACGGCGCGCGCCATGCCTGAAATTTGACAGCAGTATGGAGTGGTTTTGCGGGGCAGGTGGCAGGCGCCGCCGCCGGCGTCCCTGCCAGAAATCATTGAACAGGTCAGTGGCGGCATCGATCAACCCGCCGTGGAAACTGACATGCGTGTCACGCCACCTGGATTCTCCATACACGCGGCGGGAATTTTCGCGGTGGATATTAAAGCCGCCGATATAGGCGTCCCGGCGATCGGTAACCAGCAGCTTGCGGTGGTTGCGACGGTTGTAGCGCCAGGGGTGTCGCCAGTCCCAGCGGTGGAACCAGCGCACCCTGACGCCATTCTGCTTCAGGTGCCGGATCAGCCGTTGTGAAACCCAGAACATCGAGCCTGCAGCATCCAGGTGCAGGCGTACATCGATGCCGGATGCCGCACGTTCGATCAGCGCAGCGGCGAACTGCCTGCCGATTTCATCATCGGCGAAGATATAGCTTTCCAGCAGAATTTGCTGTTGTGCCGCTGCAATCGACGCCAGCATGGCGGTGTAGAGTTCATCGCCTTCGGTAAAGAGCCGGAAAGTTCCTGCTTCAGGCATGGTACATGGCGTACCGGGTCATCAGCAGGACCGGGCTGTCAGGGCGGCGGGACCGGTCACTTGATGCAGACGAGATTGTCGGGTGGTTGCAGGATGTCGGTGGCAATCCGGTCCAGCGAGACAGGCCGGCCAAGGTGATAACCCTGGACGAAATCCACGCCGATGGCCTGCAGCACGGAGAACGCCGCCGCATCCTCGACATACTCGGCTGTGGTCTGTTTGCCCATCAGCTTGACGATTTCGCAAATGGATTTGACCATCATACGGTCAATGTCATTGGTGGCGATGTTGCGCACGAAGGTGCCGTCGATCTTGACGATGTCCACCGGCAAATTCCTGAGATAGGCGTAGGACGACAGGCCGCTGCCGAAATCGTCGAGTGCGAAATAACAGCCGGTGGCACGCACCGCGTCGATGAACCCGGTTGCCTGTTTCAGGTTGGAGATGGCGGCGGTTTCGGTAACCTCGAAACACAGCTTGCTGTTCGGGAACCTGGCGCTCGACAGGCGTTCCAGCAGGTAGTGGCGAAAAGCTTCGTCGCACAGCGAGAGTGCTGACAGGTTGATCGAACACTGTTCGGTATGCGCCAGTATATCTTCATGTTCAGCAAGCCAGTCGATGACATGATCGATCACCCAGCGGTCCAGTTTGGGTGACAGGTTGTAGCGTTCGGCGGCGGGCATGAAGTCCCCGGGACGCACGATTTCGCCCTTGTCGCGAAGCCGCAGCAGGATCTCGTAGCGGCTGTCACTGGCGGTGGCGGCGCAGGGGTGGACCGGCTGGGCATAGAGCATGAAGCTGTCCGATTCCAGTGCCGTGGTAATTGTCGATGCCCAGTGTGCACCGCCCACTTCGCCTGCAACTGCCTGGTCATCCGGGTGATAAATATGAATACGGTTGCGGCCCTTGCCCTTGGCGGTGTAGCAGGCGGCATCGGCGAGGCCCATGGCGTCCTTGAGCGAGGTAATACCCTGCAGGGGAACCAGGCCGATACTGACACCCAGCGAGAACCGGCGCTCATGCCACTGGAAGTGGAAGTTACCGATAGCCTCGCGCACGTGTTCGGCAAGTGCCGCCGCCTTGTCGACCGGGCAGTATTCCATGAGTATGGCGAACTCGTCGCCACCCAGGCGCGCCAGTGTGTCACGGGCGCGCACCTGGCCGGTCATCAGGCTGGAAAGCTGGCGCAACAGTTCATCGCCCGCAACGTGACCACAGGTATCGTTGACAATCTTGAACTGGTCAAGATCGAGATAACACAGCACATGCTCTGCGGGTTGTGACTCGGCACTGAGCAGCAGGCGGTGCAGGCGGTTCTCGAATTCGCGGCGGTTGATGAGGTCAGTGAGGGCGTCGTGTGTGGCCTGGTAGGACAGCTGCACTTCGAGTCGCCGACGGTCGGTGACATCACGGCACACGACCAGCAGGCGGGGTTCCTGCGACTGCGGGTCAAGTATGGAGCGCTGGTGTACCCAGATGGCGGTGCCGTCCTTGCGGACTTTCCGGTATTCGATGTCGGAGGAGTGTCCCGGGTTTTCGAACTGCCTGCCGATATGGGCGATGACCGCCGCAAGATCGTCGGGGTGAATGACCTGTTCGGCGGATTTCCCGACCAGTTCACCGACATCGTAGCCAAGTATCCGGGCGCCGATCCGGTTGATGGAGAGTATGGTCCCGGCCGGGCTGATAATGGTGTAGATGTCCGGTGCATTTTCGTAAAGGGCCTGGTAGCGCGCTTCGCTGATACGCAGTGCTTCCTCGGCTTTCACCGTCTCGGTAATGTTCTTGAAAATACCGCGCGTCGAGATAGCCTCACCGTCTTTTATGATCGAGCCGCAATCGCCTGCCAGGTGTACCGTTTTTCCTTCCCGGGTAACAAACTTGAAATTGATATGTATAAGTTCGTCGCCGGCCTTGAGGCGCTTGAAGCGATCCTGGCAACAGGCGGCACTGTCCGGGTGCAGCACGTCTGCCAGGGTGAGTGACGCGACTTCTTCCTCGCTGTAGCCCATGGTGTCGCGCCATGCACGGTTGGTATACAGGAAGCTGCCATCGGCGGCCAGGCACTGGATCAGGTCGCTGGTGTTGTCAAAAATATCCTGGTAGCGCTCCCGGCGTTCATTCAGTTCTTTTTCCACCAGCTGCCGCCGGCGTCCCAGTTCACTGCGCTCAAGCAGCATGTGCACCAGCGCGGGCAGGCGTCTGAAACCCTGCACGGTCGGCGCAACGTACTGGTCAATGCCGGCTTCCAGGCATTGCAGGGCACGCTTCTCGGCACCGGTTTCGGTCAGCAGGATAAACGGGATATCGAAACCGTGTTGACGGCATAGCCTGAAGGCATCGAGGGCGGTAAGGTCGTTCACCTCCAGCTCGCTGATGACGATATGCCAGGCGGGTTGCTGCAGTGCATCCAGGAACTCGTAGCGGGATGTCACGCAGTGACACAGCGGTTTTCCGGTTGTGGCAAGCTGCTTGCGGATAGTATCCGTCATCTGCGGGTGACAGGCGATGAGGATGCGGGTATCAGGCGTTGTCATTAAAGCGGACACAGTACGGTTGTTGTGGTATTTACAGTATATTTGTATTCATTCACATGCACCAGCCAGCCCATCCTTAATTACCATGATTAACATATGGATACTTTTGATTTATGATGTGCCGTATCAGCTTCCTCCGGTTATTTCCCGGAGAACGGGTATCGGCAGGCCCTGATTCAGCCTGAAGCGGACACGTTCCGTACCACGCTGCACTATGCAAGATGCTCAATGTCTGCGCGAACCAGATCGGCGGAACGCTGAAAATCAGCCTGCTCTTCAGGGTTCAGGTTCAGTTCAATAATTTCGACCAGCCCGTTTTCATCGAGCACAGCGGGAACGCCCATGGCGATGGCCTGCTGGCCGTATTCCCCGTCGAGAATACCGACACAGGGCAGGATGCGGCGACGGTTATGGCTGATGGCATCGACCATGGAGGCAATTGCCGCAGCCGGGGAATCGTAGGCGCTGCTGTGCTTTTTCAGTGCCAGTATTTCACCGCCGCCCTGGCGCGTGCGTTCGGCGATCTGCCGGATGTCCGCTTCGCTCAGGAAATGTTCAATGGGGATACCGGCGATATCCGTGAAGCGGGCCAGTGGCACCATGGCGTCACCATGGCCGCCGAGTACCAGGGCGGAGATGTCCTTTACCGAGTAACCCGTCTGGGTGGCGATAAAGCTGGTCATGCGTGCCGTGTCCAGTGCGCCGGATTGTCCAAACACGCGCTGCCGGGGCCAGCCGCTGCGTTGCCAGGCGCGCCAGGTCAGCACATCGACCGGGTTGGTGACCATCATCAACATGGCATCGGGGGCATAGCGCAGGGTGTTGTCGATGATGCCGTCGATGATGGACAGGTTCGAGTCCAGCACATCGGAACGGGACATGCCCGGTTTGCGCGGAAAGCCGGCGGTTACGATCACCATGTCCGAGCCGGCCATGGCCGCGGGATCAGTGGCGCCGGTCACGCGGGTATCGAAACGCAACAGGGAGGCGGATTGCTGAATATCCAGCGCGACCCCTTCGGGGACACCGTCATGGATATCCAGCAACAGTATTTCACGGCACAGCTCTTCCTTGGCCAGTATCTGGGCGGTCGATTCACCGACGCGGCCACAACCTGCTATGGTAATCTTGTGCATGGTTAACCTCCTTCAGTTTTCCTGCTTATCCTCCTGTACAGGCAACGCATGAAGCTGATAGTTCTGCGCCGCTGCCGCTAAGCGCCTGCCATCTGGTTGCGTGGGCCCGGCAGCGCTTCAGCCTGTTGGCGGGCATTACCCATGACCCGCAGGCCTGCCTCTTTTGTCAGCTTCTATACAGAGTGTAGGATATGTGTGTTACTGACAGGTAAAACAGCAGTCCCCGCGGGCAGGGGGCTTTCATGATACTGTTTATTGACCAGCCGGCGCTATTCAGTACGTTACAGGGAGACAGGGCGTGGGACAAAAAAAATTTCGCTTGTTGCTGGCGGTGCTGCTGCTGGCAACGCTGGGTTTCCTGGTGCTCAGGTCTCCCGCCCCGCAAATCGCGCACCGCAGCACCGATATCACCGTGCCACAGGCTGCAGCCCCGTTGCCTGTATCCTATGACCGGCAGGTGAAACCGCTGCTGGAACGCCGCTGTGTGGTCTGTCACAGCTGTTATGACGCACCCTGCCAGTTAAAACTGTCTTCTCCCGAAGGCATACAGCGTGGCGCAATCCGTGAACGGGTATACAACTCGAAGCGGCTGGTAGAGGCGCAGCCGACACGCCTGTTTGTGGACGAACGCAGTGTCGAGGGCTGGCGCAGCCGCGGGTTTCACCCGGTATTGAACGAGGGGGCGCAAAGCCCCGAACGGAACCTGGCCGATTCGCTGTTATATCGCCTGTTGCAGTTGAAACAGCAACACCCGCTACCGGAAAACCGGAAGCTGCCGGACGGTTTTACGCTGGAGCTGAACCGGGAACAGCAATGCGTCGCTGTGGACGCGTTCGAAGATTTTGCCCGGGAGCATCCCCTGTGGGGTATGCCGTATGCCATGCCGGCGCTGGAAGCGGGCGAAACCCGTGTACTGGAGAGCTGGCTGGCGCAGGGGGCGCCACTGCCGGCACCGCCGGCACCCTCTGCCCATGCGGTTCTGCAGCTTGACCGCTGGGAAACTTTCCTGAACGCGGCGTCCAACAAGCAGCGCCTGGTCAGTCGTTACCTGTACGAACACCTGTTTCATGCCCACCTGCATTTCGCGCAGACGCCGGAGCGTGAATTTTACCGGCTGGTGCGTTCCACCACCCCGGCAGGGCAGGCGGTGGATGAAATCCCCACACAGCGTCCGTTCGACGATCCCGGGCCGGCACCGTTTTATTACCGCCTGCTGCGTTACCAGCCGGGGATCGTGACCAAGAACCATATTGTTTACGAACTCTCCGAGCAGCGCATGGCACGTTTCAGGACGCTTTTCCTGCAACCGGACTATGCGGTTACTGAGCTGCCATCCTATCAGCCGCAGCTGGCCGCGAACCCGTTCAGGACATTTGCCGCCATTCCACCGGATTCGCGTTACCGTTTCCTGCTCGACGATGCGCGCTTTTTTATCGAAGGTTTCGTCAAGGGACCGGTGTGCCGGGGACAGATAGCGCTGAGCGTGATCGAAGACCAGTTCTGGGTGCTGTTCTTCAATCCGGACCTGAATATATTCACCGCGCAGCCCGAATTCCTCGAGACTACGGCAAACTATATGCAACTGCCGGTCGAGGATCAGGGCCCGGCTGACCTGATCCGGATCTGGAGCGACTACTGGCAACGCCAGAAACGCTACATGTCGGTCAAGCAGTCCTATTTTGAAAAGCGCGAACCGGTCGCTATCGGGCAGGCAATCGACTATATCTGGGATGGCGACGGCAACAATCCCAACGCAGCCCTGACCGTATTCCGGCATTTCGACAGCGGCTCGGTGGCATACGGGCTGGTGGGCGGTTACCCGGAAACGACCTGGGTGATCGACTACCCGCTGTTTGAACGTATCCACTACCTGCTGGTGGCGGGTTATAACGTCTATGGGAATGTTTTTCACCAGCTGACGACACGCCTGTATATGGATTTTCTGCGCATGGAAGGCGAGGACCAGTTCCTGGCTTTCCTCCCGGTTGAACAGCGCAGGACCCTTCACGATGCCTGGTACAAGGGTATCCGTTCCGACCTCAAGCGCTACCTCAATGCGCCGACGGCCTGGCTGCAGGTGGAATCCGTGACCGGCTTCAGCAGCCCGGATCCACAACAGGAACTCTACCATTATATCGAGCGCAGGCTGGACGGGGCGGCGGTACGCGGCAAGGCGCTGAACCGCTGTGGCAACGGGCGCTGCAGGCAGCTGGAGGAAGATATGGCAAAGGTTGCCGGTGCCATGAGCCGCCTGGAACAGATACACGGTGCCGCACTGCATGCTTTCCCCGATGTGGCTTTCGTGCAGGTGCTGGTCGATGCGCCGGGCAGGGGACAGGCTTTTTCACTGGTGCGCAACAAGGCCTATCGCAGTGTTACCTTTCTGTTCAGGGATGAACGGCAACGCGATCGTGACGATGTCCGCAATGACAGTCTGTCAGTGTTGCACTGGCTGGAGGGCAGTTATCCCAATTTCTTTTTCCGGGTCAAATTGTCGGAAGTCGGGGATTTTGCCAGGCAGTGTGCCGCGATCCGCACAGAAGACGACTACGAGGCATTTGTCGAGCGCTATGGCGTCAGGCGCACCAGCCCGCTGTTCTGGCAGACGGCGGACTGGTTTCACGACCAGTCCGCCCGGGAAAAACCGGTGCGCTCTGGGCTGTTTGACCTGAGTCGTTACCGGGACCTGTAACCCGGGCACCTGCGGACGACTATTGCCCCAGTTCGTTGCGCCGGCGTTCGAATTCCGCTTCATCGATTTCACCGCGCGCATAGCGCTTGCGGAGAATTTCCAGCGGGGCTTCGCTGGCCGGACTGCCGGCTGATGGAGATCCGCCGGACAGGGCTTTTGCCACAACGACAATGACCACCACCAGAAGAATCCAGAATATCCACATGAAGCTTCCCCCGAGTGCCATGCCATTGTCCATGATTTCCGCCTCCTATATTTTTGCGCGTCGCAGCCGTAAGGCGTTGGTGATGACCGAGACCGAACTGAAGCTCATCGCCGCCGCCGCGATGATCGGCGACAGCAGCAGGCCGAATACCGGGTACAGGATACCGGCGGCTACGGGCACGCCGGCCGAGTTATAGATAAAGGCGAAGAACAGGTTCTGGCGGATATTGCGCATGGTTGCGCGGCTCAGGCGCCGTGCGCGCACGATACCGGTCAACTCGCCCTTGACCAGTGTGACCCCGGCGCTTTCCATCGCCACGTCGGTGCCGGTGCCCATGGCGATGCCGACGTGGGCCTGGGCCAGCGCCGGCGCGTCATTGATACCGTCACCGGCCATGGCCACAATGCGGCCCTCCGCCTGCAAGGCCTTGACCACTTCAGCTTTCTGGTCCGGCAATACCTCGGCCTGTACCTGGTCGATATCGAGTTTTGCCGCCACGGCCTCGGCCGTCTTGCGACTGTCGCCGGTAAGCATGACGACCTTGATACCTTCCTTGTGCAGGTCACGGATCGCTTCCGGGGTGGAGGGTTTGATCGGGTCAGCAACGCCAATCAAGCCGGCGGCCTTGCCGTCGATGGCCAGCAACATCACGGTTTGTCCGTCGGCGCGTAACGCATCAGCCTGTGCAGGCAGGTCGGCCACATCGATACCCAGGCTTTCCAGCAGCTTGATGTTGCCGAGTGCCACTGTGCGGCCGTCCACCGTGCCGGTGACACCCTTGCCGGTGACCGACTGGAAATCTTCCGCCTTCGCCAGCGTCACGCCGCGCCCTTGCGCACCGCGCACGATAGATTCGGCCAGCGGGTGTTCACTGGCGCGTTCCAGGCTGGCGGCAAGGCGCAGTGTTTCCTGCTCGTCGAAGCCGCGTTCCGCGCTGACGGTGACCAGGGTCGGCTTGCCTTCGGTAAGCGTGCCGGTCTTGTCGACGACCAGCGTGTCGACTTTCTGCATGATCTCCAGCGCTTCGGCGTTTTTGATGAGAACGCCGGCCATTGCACCTTTGCCGGTGCCGACCATAATAGATACCGGCGTGGCCAGGCCCAGTGCGCAGGGGCAGGCGATGATCAGTACCGCGACAGCATTGATGATGGCGTACGCGAGCCTGGGTTCCGGGCCCCAGGTGCCCCACACAATCAGTGTGATGATGGCGATCAGCACCACGACCGGCACAAAATAGCCGGCAACCGTATCCACCAGCTTCTGTATCGGTGCACGTGAGCGCTGTGCATCGGCGACCATCTGTACGATCTGGGCCAGCAGCGTATCGGCACCGACCTTTTCCGCTTTCATCAGCAGACTGCCGGTGGCATTGACAGTGGCACCGATCAGTTTATCGCCGGCGGTCTTCTCCACCGGTAACGGTTCGCCGGTAACCATGGATTCGTCGACATTGCTCTCGCCGTCGACAACCGTGCCGTCCACCGGTATTTTTTCTCCCGGGCGGACGCGCAGTGTGTCACCCACCTTGACGTGTTCCAGCGGTATGTCTTCTTCATGGCCGTCATCGCGCACAATACGCGCGGTCTTGGGCGCCAGTCCCAGCAACATCTTGATCGCGGCATTGGTCTGGCTGCGTGCACGCAGCTCCAGCACCTGGCCAAGCAATACCAGCGCGGTGATCACGGCAGCGGCTTCGAAGTACACCGGGATAACACCCATGTCGTTGACCACTGCCGGTGGAAAAATCCCCGGCAGCAGGACACCGGCCATGCTGTAGAGCCAGGCAACGCTTACACCGAGTCCGATCAGAGTGAACATATTGAGATTGCGCGTAACCACTGACTGCCAGGCGCGCACGTAGAAAATCCAGCCACCCCAGACTACGACCGGCGTCGCCAGTACCATCTCGAACCACTGCCGGTAACGCGGGTTGATGATTTCGGCCATGGCGTCCGGCCAGAACTCGGCCGCCATGGCACTCAGGAACACCGGGATGGCGAGCAGGGTGCTGATCCAGAAGCGGTGCGTCATGTAATCCAGCTCGCTGGTATCCTCTTCAGCCTCGACGCTGCGGGGTTCCAGCGCCATGCCGCACTTTGGGCAACTGCCCGGCTCGTCGCGGATGATATCGGGATGCATGGGACAGGTGTACTCGGTCCTGCCGGCGCTCAGTGTTATGTTTTTGGGTTCCAGCGCCATGCCGCATTTGGGACAGGCGCCCGGCCCCTGCTGCTCAATCTCCGGGTGCATGGGGCAGGTGTAGATGGCCGACTCGTCAACTGCCTCGGCAGGTGCCGCGGGCGGGTTCAGGTACTGTTGTGGATAGGCCTCGAATTTTTGCAGGCAGCCGGCACTGCAAAAATAGTGGTTATGTCCTTCGTATTCGGTATGGAAGTCGGAGTCTTCGCTGACATCCATACCACATACAGGGTCTTTATCACTGGCCATTGGCGGCCTCCTTTCTTGTTGATGCCTGGTTGGATCTGGTTGTCTGCCGGGCGGATGTCCTGGCAGAGTTCCGGAATGTGCCCGTACCCGATAAGTATTCAGTGTAGTAGAGAATCATTACACCCGGCCCTCAGTCTTGCTCACGGGTTGCATCCTTGCCGGTGCGGATGTGGTACAGGTGCTCGACAGGCAGTACCGCAACGATGCCGTCACCACTGACCCCGGTACGAGCTTCTGCCATGATTGCGTCAACCACTTCCTGAACCCGGTCTGCTTCGATGAAAATCTCGAAACGCGCGTGTGTGACCTGCCAGTCTGTACAGTAAAAATCCGCGTATTCGCCGTACCCCTTGACGTGGGTGCAACTTACCCCGGGCACGCCGTTAGCTTTAAGGGCCTGTTCGACCTGGTCAGAGCGGTCCAGGCGGATAATGGCTGTGATTTTCCGGAATTCCATGATTTATCTCCCGCTATCTGCTGTTTTTGGAGTGCCTGTTGTGGAATATGGGTACAGTCTCAGGCCTGTGTGCAACTCACAGGTCAAGTGTTCCAGAGTCTGCAGGCCACAGTTAATCTTCCATGTCGGCCGTCGATGCCATCGATTCGATCAGGTAACAGACGCTGTCACCGTCCGGCATGCCGTCCGGGAGCTGTTCCCATTCCACGAGGGCAGCCTCCATCCTGTTCTGTAATTCCTGTAACTCTTCAAGCCTGAGCCGGTTTTCCACGATCCGCTTGCGGATAATCCGGCGTACCTGCGGGCAGGGCGAGTTGCCGTGGCGCGCCTCGCCGAGGATTTTGCGGATATCGGCCAGCGTATAGCCGAGATACTTGGCGCGGCGAATGAAAAGCAGCCGGTTGAGGTCGTTACGGTTATACAGTTTGTAACCGTTACTCTCGTTGCGAAACGGCTTCAGCAAATCAATGCGCGTGTAATGGCGCACAACGTGCGGTGTGACGCGTGCTGCGCGCGCCAGTTCGGCGACTGTCATGGCGCCAAGGCGAAGTGGCGGTTCGCCCCGGGCCTGTTGTTGCCGTGTCTGAGGATTGTTCATCATCAGGGCTCCTGTATCCCGGTTGCGGCATTCTGTATACCGTCACCGGGTGTTGTTGCAGGTAAAAATACCGGTATTGCGTGGTTTTTAACCAAGCGCCTCGTGGATATATTGACAGGTCTCCCGCATCAAGGGATCAGTGACCGGCGGCTGTCAGACATGACAACCGGCCTGGTAATTACTGCTGCTAAATCAGCGGGCGGCCGGAGTCGGCCTGTGTAAGATCAGCCGCGCGGAGGCTGGTAGGGCGGGGGAACCGTGCGACCGTTGTTGAAAACGGGTTGTTGCGTTACGAAGGTAGTGAAGAACCCGAGCGAAAAGGTAAGCTTCAGGGGTAGCAGGTACAGTGCAGCCGGTACCGGCTGGCAACTGCCTGCGCAGTGGCCACCGCCATTGTCCTGCGTTTTACAGCAGCAATTTCCAGCCGCTGAAGAATTGCCCGATACACGGGTCTGCTGGTTGTGGTGGGAACATGACATGTCTTGCGGTGTGGGGGGGGCATCTGCCTGTAACGAAGGGTTATGAGGCCGTGCAGTCTTCTGCATGTCCTGGACATGCTGGCAGCGGCTGTCGAAAGCCGACCAGGCACTCTGGAACGGGGCGAGCGCCAGCGCCAGAACCAGTATCCAGTCAATCAGTCGGTATCCTGTTGTGCCGGGATTACGCATTGTTTGAGGGTTCAGGCTTCAGCACCAGCTCGCCTCGCCGGTCTGGTTGTCGCGTAGCAGTTCACGAATATTGACATCGATAATCCGGTAGCCGACATTGCCGTACAGGCGTTGCCGGCCTTCGTTGAATACCAGTGTCGGACTGCCGGGAACCAGGTAGCGGTCGCGGACCTCGCTGTCCAGGTGCAATGCCGCGTGTGCTGCGCCGCTGTCGATCATGCGATGCACTGCGGCACAGGCAATGCCCATTTCCTGCGCGATGTTATCCAGGATTTCGATGCTGGAAATATCGTGTGCATTGCGGAAAAAAGCGCAACGCACCCGCCAGAGAAATTCCTCGACAACGGTGCGGCCGTTAAAGCCGGACATGTCATCCGCAGCAAGGGTACCCTGCTGTTCCAGCAGTTGCATGCCCTTGACATAGAGATGCGAGGGCGTGGATGAGTGTGGCGGGTCTTTCTGCCAGACATCGGGATGCAGGGTGATATCGTCCCAGCTTGCCACAAGTTCATGCAGGTAGCTGTTAAAGCCGGCATAGCCGCCTTTCTCCTGCCATTGGTCTTCAATGCGCCGGTGGGCTGCGGCGAATACCGGTATGAAACGGTAGCGCAGTTCAATCTGGCTGCCATAGTCGCTTTTCAACTGGTCGATACGCGGCTGGGCGCCGTAGGCCCAGATACACAGGATATCCGAAAACAGTTCTATCGTTACTTTTTCCATATTCAATTTATGTCGTCAGTTACTGGAATGGCCGGAAATCCCTGTTGAGTGGTTTCCGGCCCGGCAGGCGTAATGTTATATCAACCCGCATGGCCGGGTCCTGTTCAAATTCACCGCGGCCACTGAGCATGTTCATACCGGCCGGTTGCAGGCTGAACCAGGTGGTTTTACCGGCTGACGATACCAGCGCCCTGGCTTCCGCGATATCGACATCGACCGGGTCGCCGTAGCTGTCCGTGACGAACAGCTTGAGAGTGTCGCCCCGGACTTTCAATTCCAGCTTGATGGTGTCGGCCTGTGCCGGCCCGGAAGGATCGAATGCGGAAACCGGCGGCTGCCATTCAAGCGCCGGTTTCTTCTCCGGGCCGTGTGCCGGCACTGTGGCAGAGAATGTCACACTCAGCAAAGCCAGCAGGTGTTTCATGCTGTTATTCATTGCCGGTCGACCCGTGTCCGATCTGGCTGCTGCGCCAGACCAGGAACGCTGCCGGTATAACCAGCAGGGTAAGTATCGTGGCGCTGACCATGCCGCCAACCATCGGTGCAGCGATGCGTCGCATGACTTCGGAACCGGTGCCGGTGCCCAGCATGATGGGTAACAGGCCGGCAATAATGGCAGCGACTGTCATCATGATGGGCCGCACGCGTAACAGGGCACCCTCGATAACCGCCTGGCGCAGTTCGGCAATATCCACTTTGCGTTTCTCAAGGAAGGCCCTTTCTTCGTGATGCCGGTAAGCCTGGTTCAGGTATACCAGCATAATAACCCCGATTTCCACGGCGACACCGGCCAGTGCGATGAACCCGACACCAACCGCGACAGACATATCATAGTTCAGCAGGTATAACAGCCAGATGCCGCCCACCAGCGCCAGTGGCAGGGTGCCCAGGATAATCAATACCTCCGCGAGGCGGCCGAAGTTGAGGTACAGCAGCACCACGATAATACCCAGTGTTACCGGCACCACCAGGGCCAGTTTCTTCTTGGCGCGTTCCATGAACTCATACTGGCCGGACCAGTTCAGTGAGTAGCCGGCCGGCAGATCGATCTGTTCGGCGACAACCCGCTTGGCTTCCTCGACATAGGAACCCAGGTCCCGGTCCTGGATGTCGATATAGATCCAGCCGTTGAGGCGGGCGTTCTCGCTCTTGATGACGCCGGGCCCGCTGACAACGCTCACTTTCGCGACGTCGCCCAGGGCGATCTGGGCGCCCATGGGTGTCTGTATCGCAAGTTCCGCGAGTTTGACTTCTGAATCGCGGACGTCACGCGGGTAGCGCAGGTTGATCGGGTAGCGCTCCAGCCCTTCGATGCTTTCCGCAACCTGCATGCCGCCGACCGCGGTACTGACGATTTCCTGGACGTCGGCGATATTGAGTCCGTAGCGCGAGGCCGCGGTGCGGTCGATATCCACCAGCACATAGCGCCCGCCGACCACGCGTTCGGAGAAGACTGATATGGTGCCACGTACCGGTGTCAGCACTCGCTCGATATCCTTGCCGATCTCCTGGATGACGGCCAGGTCCGGCCCGGCAACCTTGACACCGACGGGTGTCTTGATACCGGTTGCCAGCATGTCGATGCGGTTCTTGATCGGCATCACCCAGGCGTTGCTGATACCGGGGATCTTGACCAGTGCATCCAGTTCGCGCTTCAGCTTGTCGGTGGTCATGCCTTCGCGCCACTGGTCGCGTGGCTTGAGCTGGATGGTTGTTTCGATCATGGTCAGCGGTGCGGGGTCGGTTGCCGATTCAGCACGCCCGACTTTGCCGAAACTGCTTTTGACTTCCGGGACCGTCATGATGAGTTTGTTGGTCTGCTGGATAATCTCCTGCGCCTTGCCGATCGAAACGGCGGGGAAGGTGCTCGGCATGTACAGCAGGTCGCCCTCGTCCAGCTCGGGCATGAACTCCGAGCCCAGGCCTTCATCCATCGGCCACCAGCCGCTCAATGGCCACATCATGGAACCGGCTGCCAGCGCTGAAACCAGGATGACCGTTTTGGGCATGCGCAGCACCCAGTCGATCACCGGCCGGTAACCGGCGATCAGGAAACGGTTCACCGGGTTCTTGTCCTCGGCGATGATGTGGCCGCGGATAAAGTAGCCCATCAGTACGGGCACCAGGGTGATGGCCAGTCCGGCTGCACCCGCCATGGCAAAGGTCTTGGTAAAGGCCAGCGGCGAGAACATGCGGCCTTCCTGGGCTTCCAGGGTGAATACCGGCAGGAAGCTGAGGGTAATGATGATCAGCGAGAAAAACAGCGCCGGTCCCACCTCTGATGCGGCTTTCGCCATAATATCCCAGCGGTTGTCATCCGTGACCTCCGCGTGTTCCAGGTGTTTGTGCGCGTTCTCGATCATCACGATGGCACCGTCCACCATCGCGCCTATGGCGATGGCAATACCGCCCAGTGACATGATGTTGGCGTTGACGCCCTGTGCGTGCATGACAATGAAAGCCACCAGGATGCCGATCGGCAGGCTGACCAGCACCACCAGTGCAGAGCGCAGGTGGAACAGGAACACCAGGCATACCAGTGTGACCACGATAAATTCTTCGACCAGTTTTTCCTTCAGGGTATCGATAGCCCGGTTGATCAGGCTGGAACGGTCGTAGGTGGGGACAATCTCGACGCCGTCCGGCAGACTGTCCTGCAGTTCCTTGAGCTTGTCCCTCACGCCTTTGATGGTGGTCAGGGCATTCTCGCCCCAGCGCATGATGACCACGCCGCCGACGACTTCGCCTTCACCGTCGAGTTCGGCGATGCCGCGGCGCATCTGCGGGCCCAGCCGGATATCCGCGATATCTTCCAGCAGGATCGGGGTGCCGTTGGCATTCAGGCCGAGCGGGATTTTTTCCAGCTGCTCGATGCCCTGGATATAGCCGGTGGCGCGCACCATGTATTCAGCTTCACCCATTTCGATGACCGAGCCGCCGACTTCCTGGTTGCCGCGCTGTATGGCCTTTCGCACCTTTGCCAGCGGGATTCCGTAGGCGCGCAACTGGTCTGGGTCGACCACCACCTGGTACTGCTTGACCATGCCGCCGATAGTCGCCACTTCTGATACGCCATCCACCGTCTGCAGTTCGAACTTCAGGAACCAGTCCTGGATACTGCGCAGCTGTGAAATGTCGTGCCGGCCGGTGCGATCCACCAGTGCATATTCGTAGACCCAGCCAACGCCGGTGGCATCGGGGCCCAGTGCGGTGACGGCATTGGCCGGCAACTGGCTCTGCACCTGGCTCAGGTACTCCAGTACCCGCGAACGCGCCCAGTACAGATCGGTGTCATCTTCAAAAAGGATATAGACAAACGAGTCGCCGAAGAATGAATAACCGCGTACGGTCGTTGCCTTGGGCACGGACAGCATGGTGGTGGTGAGCGGGTAGGTTACCTGGTCCTCGACCACCTGCGGTGCCTGGCCGGGGAAGCTGGTCTTGATAATGACCTGCACGTCGGACAGGTCCGGCAAGGCATCCAGCGGCGTGTTTTTAATCGAGTAAACACCCCAGCCGATCAGTGCCAGCGTAAGCAGGATGACCAGAAAGCGGTTCCTGATGGACCAGTGGATAATATTGGCAATCATATTCCTGTATCCCTTTCCGGTTACTGCTGAAGCTCGATTGAGTCGATCCGGTAGTTACCCTCGGCATCCTTGAGCAGGGTGAAGTGAACTTTTGCACCCGCCTCGATACCCTCAAGTCCGACACCGTCGTTCAGTTCGAAGTCCATGGTCATTTCCGGCCAGCCAAGCGCCTCGATGGCACCGTGCGAGATGTTCAGCCTGCGCTCGTCGGCAAACACTTCGTTCACTGTCCCCATGCCCATAACGGCATCTTCAGGCATGCTGCCATTGTCACTGCTTGCGGCGGGATCCATGCGGCTGAAGCTGGCCCTCAGGCTGGCCTCGGAATCGAGCAGGAACTGGCCTGAAGTCACGACGGTATCGCCGTCATTCAGCCCGCGCAGAATTTCGACCTGGTTTCCGCTTTCCATGCCGGCGATGACCTTCACTGCCCTGAACTGTCCGTCGCCCAGGGCAAGCACCACGCGTTCTTCCTCGCCGGTTTTTATCAGCGCCTCGCGCGGGATGCTCAGCACATTGTCCTTCGGCCCGGCATAGATGCGTACATTTGCATACATGTCAGGTTTGAGTGCCTCGTCTTTATTGTCGAAACGCAGGCGCACCTGCAAGGTACGGGTCTTGGGGTCGATGGTCGGGTAGACGAACTCGACGTTGCCCTCCCATTCCCGTCCGGGGATGTAGGCCAGCCGGACGTCGGCGGGCTGGCCGGCGGCCACCCATTCCGACTGGCGCTCAAAGACATCGACCAGCAACCAGATGCTGGACAGGTCGGCCAGCGTCATCACCTCGGTCGAGGGCTTTACATACATGCCTTCCCGTACGTTCAGGCCGTCGACAATTCCATCCTGCGAGGCAAGCACACGGACGCGCTGGAATGCACGCCGTCTTTTGGCAACTTCCCTGATCTGGTCTTTGCTCATGCCCAGCGATTCCAGGCGCTCGCGGGACGCGCGCTTGAGGTAGTCGTTCTTGCCGCGCAGGGCCTGCACGTATTCTTCCTGGGCATTGACCAGTTCGCGTGAATACAACTCGAACAGGACGTCGCCTTTTTTAAC
>DRNU01000069.1 GCA_011374975.1 Gammaproteobacteria bacterium
ATCTCTGCAAGATGCTGCAGGATGATCTCGTTCTCGACGAACCCAACGAGCTTCCGGACAGGTTGATCGATACCAGGCCACGTTGCTCCCCGGTGTCGCTCGCGCACTGTTTCGACCACCAGGCGAAGGTGTTGCGCACCACCCATAGGTCAATTGATTCCATCAGGTTATAGCGTTCTGCCGCCGGTCTGATTCGCTGTCCGCACGCTGGTAGACATGGACCTGGTTGCGTCCTCGAGTGAACAGTCCTCGAGAAGTACGCCGAACTCGTCGCCGCCCAGCCGTGCGAAAACATCACACTCTCTCAGCAGCGACGGGAGACCCTTCGCCAGACGGCGCAGCAGTTCATCGCCGGCCGCGTGTCCGCAGGTGTCATTGACGATTTTGAACTGGTCAAGATCCGCGTAGCAGACACCGTGCCGGGTGCCGTGCTTCTTCGCCGAGCGCAAGGCGGAGCTGACATAACGTTCGAATTCCATGCGGTTGATCAGGCCGGGCAGCGCCGCGTTACCCGGGGTTGGCCTGGTAAATCGAATCCAGTTCCGCTTCGATTGCGACGAAAGCCTTCAGCAGGTCAGGATCGAAGTCATCGGGCCGGGTGCGTCCATCCCCGCGCGTGATGATGTTCATGGTTTTTGCGTGGCTGAAAGCCTCCTTGTACACCCTTGGCTGGCGCAGGGCATCGTAAACGTCCGCGAGTGCCACAATGCGTGCCGACAGGGGAATGGCCTTGCCTCTGAGGCCGTTCGGATAACCCCGGCCATTAAACTTTTCGTGATGGTGCTGGGCGATCTCCCGCGCCATCTTGAGCCGGGGTGAGTCGCCGAGGATATGTGCACCATAGGTGCAATGTGCCTTCATCTGCTCGTATTCCTCGCTGCTCAGCGCGCCGGGTTTTTTGAGAATGTCGGGATGAATGTGGATTTTCCCGACATCGTGCATTTGTGCCGAATAGTAAATGGTATCGATAAAGGTTTTGTCCATGCCCAGCCTGCTTGCCAGGGCCTTCGAGTACTCGTTGATGCGAACAATATGTGCCCCCGTGTCTTCATCATTGACCTCGGATGCGCGTGCCAGTGCATCGACCAGGTAGCGGAAGGCATGTTCCGTTTCCTGGCTCTCCATGGCTATCCTGTGCATAGATTGCGAGAAAGTCGTCAAACCCTTCAGCAGGATGGCATCATGCGAATCCAGCTTGCGACCGCGGTAGAAGGCGATAACGGCAATATCCCCGCTACGGTAGGTGACGTAGCGCTCGATAGTTCCGACAATGCGCCGCACGGTCGGATGGAAACGGTTCTGGAATGCGGCGAGGCTGTCTCCCGTGTCTTCCCAGTTTTCCAGAACGACATCACGTGACCCCGAAAATATGGCGTAGTGGTTGTGCTCGATCGGGATCTCAATAGGTGACATGCTTCTGAATACTTCGCCTTCCTCAAGGTAGTACACGTAACCGGATACCCGGTCCTCCAGCCAGTTGACATGGAACAGGTGGCTCGGACTGCTCTCGGGTGGACTCTGTTCCATCGAGAGCAGGGAGCGGAACATCAGCTGGTCATGCCGGGTGACGTCGAACGAGCGCGGGTCATACTGGCTGAATGCCGTGTCAATCAGGTCGATCATGCCGGACAGCTGTTTCGAAATAAGGTCGAGGCGCCTCCGCCTGGGGCCTGGTTGTACAGGCTGAGAGATTTCGTTTGTCGGACCATGCCGCCGGCTGGCGTATTGGCTGGATTTGATGGCCAGTCCGGCTACCAGGTAGGGGATGGAAAAGTGAATAGAGGTAAAGACCGGTTCGGCGGAAAACGCCTCGGCCCATTTGTACATGGGGGACTGTGCGTGGGTCAGGAACTCACTCAGGCTGTTGACGCCATGCATCAGTGTGCCGACGAAAGCAGAAGCGGACAGTGGGTGTCTGAAGATGATGTGAAGTGTGTTCGACCCGATTTCCCGTATGCTCATGGCATGCTCCCTGCGGTAGTAAAGGTATTCCGTAGCAGTCAAGGGTTGTATGGCGAACGCCCGGGTAGCTGCCCGCATGCCCTGAACGGGGGCTGGAGCCCGGTATGCCTCTCTGTGCAATTCCCGGTACCCGGCGTTCTACTGTTGACAGCATGGACAGGGGCCGGGTTCCCGTCCCGGGGTATTAAATCTGTGCCGGAGCGGGGATGTGTGACATGTGGCACAACGTTGTGTGCGTGAAGTTCTCTCTGGGCCTGCTGGACGCTGCGCATAGCGACATGCCATGAGTTGTTTTTCCACGAGCCCTGTCGCAGGACTTTTCTATTTTCGGTGTGCACCCAGGAATGATTTAACCAGTGATGCGCAATACACCTGCGTTTACTGCATGGAGTAGTGTCCCGCATCTGTGATAAAGCGGAACTCGACGTTCGGGTACCATTGCCCGAAGGTCTGCCGGTATTTCTTTTCACCGAAGAGTGTTAGGTCTGTGCCCGACAGGCCGAAAATGCTGCCCCGGGCAGGGCAGGGCTAGTCCCCGGACTCCAGGATGCTGGTGCGTGGAATGTCAGTGAAAACATGGATTTCACCGCCATGTTGCTCGATAAACGACTGCGCATCCCGGCGTGTGGCGAAGGGTACGATTTCCGGTGCCTGCATGCCGCCGAGACGGTCGCTGCCGATGACGTAATACGCCTTGCGGGCATTGATCCAGGTGCCGGGTTCGGGCTGGTCCCAGCTGGCGTGTCCGATGTCTGTGACATAGATTGCAGAGATATTTTTCGGTTCGCCCGGCAGCAGGGTAAAGGCGATGGTATCGCGCACCGAGGTAAACCACAGTGGCTGCTCCCGGTCGGTCAGGAAGACCTGTCCCTTGGGCCCGTTGTGATCCAGTACCGTCATCCCGCAGAAATAACCGACCGCATCCCGGGTCAGCTCCTGCGGTGCCGGGATAACTTCGGGTTGTTGGTCGCTGCACCCCCAGTTCAGGGTGGCGACAAGCAAAACAAGGGTGATGGGGTAAAAAGGTTTCATTTACAGCTCCCGCCGGTGAAATACTGCCATAGTCGCCGCCAGTGGCAGGACTACCCACGCGGTCATGAGTCCCACCAGTAGCGGCACGCCGAAGCCGGAACGGGCCGCGACACCGGCGATGCCGGCAACCTGGCCCACACTCTCGAAGGCGGTCAGGTTCAGCAGCCGGTAGGTGTCTGATGGACTGACCAGCATCAGGGTGGAAAACAGGGCCTGGCCGATGCGCTGCTCATGGTCTGCCAGCAGCAGGCCGAGCAGGGCAAGGTCGTACAGCACCACAAAAATCAGCCATAACACGATGGCAGCGCCGGCCGCCGTGCTGCGTTCGCGGACCAGTACGCTCACCAGGTAGCCGAGAGCGATAAACACGGCGCCGAGCAGCAGAGAGCTGCCCATCATGGTGGCATAGGCCTGCCAGCCCTCGATGCCGTTATCGGTAAACAGTACAGTGATTGCGGCAGCACCACCGTAGCCGACCGCAACAGCCGCCAGCAGGATCATCATGTGGCCGAAAAATTTGCCCATGATCACCTGCCAGCGCGCCACGGGGTAGGTCAGCAGCAACAGCATGGTGCCGCGTTCGAATTCACCGACCAGTGCGTCGAATGACAGCAGCAGGGCAATCAGCGGCAGCAGGTAGACGCTCAGGCTGGTGAGGCTGACGACACTGACATCCAGTGCGCCGGCGCGCGTCGTGCCGGTGGGCGCGGAGCCGACCAGCAACAGGGCCAGTGCCGTGGCGCCGAGCAGGATGATGGCCGCTGCCACCCAGCGGTTGCGCAGCCCGTCGAGGAACTCGTTCATCGCCAGTATGCCGATGGCTTTCATTGCGGTTGCTGGTTCTCCATGTAGTGATTGTAGATGTCGTCCAGCCGCGGCGGCAGTACATCCATGTCCTCGATGACCTCGCCCAGTCCGGCAACCTGCCGGAACAGTGCCATTTTTCCTGTTCCCAGGCAGGACAGCTCGATGCCGTGGTCATTGACCCGGTGAATATCTCCCATTGCTGCCAGTCGTTCGGCGACGGTGGATGCCTGGTTGGCCGTCACCCTGAGCCGGACCACGATAGGCAGGTCGGTCTGTTGTGACAGCTCCGCCAGTGTCCCGCAGGCCACGATGGCACCGCTTTTCATGATCGCAATGCGGTCGGCGCGCGCCTCGACTTCATTCAGGGAGTGTGATGAAGTCAGTGACGTGGTGCCCGACAGGCTGAGGGTGTCGATCAGGTCGTAGAACTGCTTGCGCAATGAAGGATCGAGTCCGCTGGTCGGTTCGTCCAGGAACAGCAGCCGGGGTTTGCCGAGCATGGCCTGGGCCAGGCCGAGCCGCTGGCGCATGCCCTTGGAATAGGTGCTCACGCGCCGGTCGGCGGCCTGGTCCAGGCCGACCTGCGCCAGGATGGAGCGGCATTCGTCCGCGCTGACGCCCTTGAGCCGGGCATAGAATGCCAGCACTTCCCGGCCCTGCATGGCACTGTGAAAGGCGACGCTTTCGGGCAGGTAGCCGATCGCACGACGTTGTTCGGCGGCGGCTGTTGCAGGATTGCTGCCGAGCACGCGCACGCTGCCCGCATCGGGATGGGTCAGGCCCAGCATCAGCTTCATCAGTGTCGTCTTGCCGGCCCCGTTGTGGCCGATCAGCACCATGCGTTCGCCGGCACGGACGGAAAGATCGACGTCGCATACCACGGTCTTGTCGCCATAGCGCTTGACCACGCCCGTGACATCAATGGCCTTTTCCCCTGCTGTTCCTTCAGCCATCGGAAAGCGCCTGTTGTTGCGGGATGTCCATCAACGGAGCGCTGTCACTGACCCCGCCGGGGTAGAGCGCGGGAAATTCGGACTGTGCCCACCGGAGCACCTGTACCGCCGGGCTGTTGAGCAGCAGTTTTGCCATCGGGTGGCGCCAGACAATCTGGTCCACGAGGTCATTCGGGTGGTAGGGCTGATCCGCGATACCGTCATCGTTGAGATCAAACGCCGGGTTGTCGCTCCAGTAGTTGCCGCGTCCGTCGTGCGACCATTCGATATAACGGGTGCCGACATATTTTACCTGCGTACGGTTATTTACAAACGCATTGTCATACACCTGGTTGCGTTCCGAGCCGGCGGTAAAGTGAATACCTATCCGGCAGTCGGAGAAATAATTACCGTGGATACGGTTGATGTTGGCGTTGTAGATAAAAACGCACTTCTCCACGCCGCCCGTGACCCGGTTGCCTTTTATGTCGGAGCGGTTGGCGTAGTTGAAAAACAGGCCGCGGTCACGGTCGCCGTCGGATACATTGTCAAACACCTGTAAGCGGTCCGAATACATCAGCGCATAACCGACGTGGTTGCCGGTCGAACGGTTGGCGATGATGGCGCTGTTATTGGTGTACATATAGTGAATGGCAAAGCGCAGATCACGCAGCCTGTTGCCACGAAAAACATTGTTGCGGCTGGTAGTCACAAAGATACCGTCACGGCCGTAGCGGATATCATTGTCCTCGACCACGGAACCGGGCGTGTTCCAGAGCTGGATGCCGTTGCCACGGTCGTTGACCCGGGGATTGGTGCTGCCGGTGATGGTGTTGTGCCGTACCAGCGCATCGTCCGGTCCCTTGAGATAAATGCCGATCAGGTTGTGTTCCAGGCGGTTGCTGTCGATCAGGGCGCGGTCAGCGTCACTGGTGACAAAAATGCCGCTGTCTTCGGTGGCCAGACTGGTGCCCGAGTTGCGCACTGTCAGCCCGCGTACGATAACATCCGGTGCCGCTACTGTAATGACCCGGCCTGTGCCCTGGCCATCGATAATACTGGCGCTTGAGCCGGTCAGTTCCAGTGGCCGGTCGATAATGATGGGCCCTGCATAAACACCGGTCTGGAGCAGCAGGCGGTCGCCGCCGGCGGCCTGTTCAATGGCCTGTTGCAGGGAACCGTTGCCCGGCGCTACCGTCCGGTCCTGTGCCTGAAGCGAAAGTGGCAGGTACGCCGTAAATAACAGCAGAAACCCGCCGGCCAGAATGGCCGACGGGTTTCTGTGTTTCGAACAATGGAACAAAGTGCCGATGATTTACGCCGGCTCCACCAGCATGCGGCCACGCATTTCCATGTGCAGCGCATGACAGAACCACTGGCAGTAATACCAGTGCACGCCGGGGCGGTCCGCCGTGAAGGTCACCGAGGAGGTGGCTTGCGGCCCGATTTCCATGGCGATGCCGTAGTTGGCCAGCGTGAAGCCGTGCGTCAGGTCATCGATCTGGTCATTGTTGCTGACGTAGACGGTAACCTCGTCACCCTGTTTCACCGTGAACTTCTCCAGGCTGAAGCTGGGCGCGATCGACCAGATGTAGACGCGTACCTTGTTGCCGTCCCGGATCACCTTGCTTTCCGTGTACAGGGTTACGCCGTCCTTTTTGGCCTGTGCGGTTGCATCGGCCCACATCGGATCGTCTTTCTTCCACACGGAACGCGGGTTGACAATATCGGTGCGCACAATGATGCAGTCGTGCGGTTCGGCAAAGGTCGGACCGTCATGTACGATGGCCATCTTCTTGCCGGAAATGTCGATCAACTGGTCGTTCTCCGGTTTCAGCGGACCCACGTTGATGAAACGGTCCTTGGAGAACTTGTTGAGCGACACCAGCCACTTGCCATCGGCCTCTTTGGTTTCACCCATGGAGGTATGGTTATGGCCCGGTTGGTAGTGCACGTCGATCTTCTGGATGATCGGGTCCACCTTCTTGCCGCTGTAGGCATCGACCGCTTTCTGGATGTTCCATTTCACGGCCTGGCTGTCGAGGAACAGGGTGGTAAAGGCGTTGCCCTTGCCGTCGAAGGCCGTATGCAGCGGCCCCAGGCCCAGTTCCGGCTCGGCGGCCACGACATCGCGCGGCTTGATCTTGTCGTTGAAGAGGTCAGGGAAGCGGCGCACGTCCAGGACAGTAACGGTCGGTGACAGCTTGCCGTTGATGACGACGTAGTGACCGTCCGGTGCAGTGTTGCAGCCGTGCGGGCTGTTGGACACGGGGACGTAGCGGGTATATTTCGAACCCTTGCGGCCGTCGATTACCGGCACGCCGTTGATCTTCTTGAAGTCGCCGTTCTTCACCGCGGCCTCGATACGCTTGATATCGAAGATCACCACCCAGTCCTGCTCGTTGGCCGTCATCTCGGCCAGGTTGACGCCTTCCTCGCTGTTGTAGCAGGTCGAGAAGGCATACAGGCCCTGGTAGTCGGCGTCACAGTTGTCCAGGTTGCCGTCCACCATGACCTGCCAGGCGACTTCCATGGAGTCACCATCGACCGCGGTGAAGATGGCGTGGTATTTTTCCGGTTCATCGAGAATGCTGCCGTCGTTCGGGATCGGCACCCGGTGTTCGCCATTGGCGAAGACATAACCGGTGCGCGGGTACTTCTGCGGGCGCAGGCCATGAATGTCCGAGGCATTCGGGATTTCGATGATCTTGTCGCACTTCATGACATCGCAGCGTATGCGTGCGACACGCGTGTTGGCCTTGTCGTTCATGAACAGGTAACGGCCGTCATAGGTACCGTCGGTAAATGACATGTGCGGGTGGTGCAGGTCACCGTTCAACCACACGCCGCCCCGGCTTTCCAGGAACTTTTTGGTGTCCGGCAGCAGTCCTTCGGTCAGAATTTTGCGGCTTTCGTTGGTTTCGCCCCAACCCGTGGCACTGTCACGGTTGAAAACCGGCACACGCATCAGTTCACGCATGGAGGGCACGCCCATAATGCGCAGTTCGCCGGCCTGGCCACTACTCCAGAAACCGTAGTAGTCGTCCAGGTCGCCGGGGGCAACAGTGGCATCGCCGCCCGAGGCCTGTGCTGCGTCGGAATACAGCATGGAACCACCGGTAAGCCCGGCTACAGTACTTGCCCCGGCCAGTGCCGCCAGTTTGGCAGAACCACCCAGAAGCTCCCTGCGGGTAATACCCGACTTCTTGTCATCAGCTTTTGACATCTTATCTCTCCTCTTGATATTTCTGCTCTCGTTTTACTGTATCCCTGTGGGGTACAGATTATCAGCACAAGCCACTCTAGGCGGGGCTTTCTGAATCATCTCCAGCGGCCCTTCCGGCCCCTGTATCTATTGTTGTCTGTTTTTTGATTTCTTCCACTTTAAGGGCGACGCCTGATTTTCCGCCCTTCGACAGGTTGGCCTGGCGTTCGCGCTTGAGGCGTTTCTGGATCAGCACCGGGCAGGCGTGTTCATCCGAGTACACCACCTGGCAGTGCAGGCAGTACAGGCATTCGTTGACGTTGATATTGCCTTCCGGGTGGATGGCCTGGACCATGCACTCGTTGGCACAGCGCTGGCAGGGTGAGCCGCATTCCTTGTAGCGCTTGAGCCATTCGAACATGCGCATCCTGCCGGGGATCGCCAGTGCCGCACCGAGCGGGCACAGGTAGCGACAATAGAAGCGTTCGATAAACAGGCCGGGCACCAGCACGGCGACGGCGAACAGCACAAACGGCCAGTCGCGCACGAATTTCAGGATAATCGCGGTCTTGAACGGTTCGACCTCGGCGAGGCGTTCGGCGACGCCCAGGGAATGCAGGGAAAAGCCGAACAGCACCAGGAAAATCAGGTACTTCACCGGCCACAGGCGCTCGTGCAGGCCCCAGGGCAGGGGCAGCTGGGGGATTTTGACCAGCTTGGCGAGACGGTTGAGCAGTTCCTGCAAGGCGCCGAACGGGCACAGCCAGCCGCAATAGGCGCCGCGCCCCCAGAACAGCAGTGCCACTGCCACCGAACCCCACAGCAGGAAGACCAGCGGTTCCATGAGGAAGTAGCTCCAGTCGAAGCCGCTGATGAGGGCATTGAAGACGGCAAGGATGTTTACCACGGACAGTTGTGCATTCGCGTACCAGCCGATGCCGAACAGCGTGAATATCAGGAAACCGACACGGATTCGGTCGGTCAGTCGCGGGTGTTTCACCAGCCAGTCCTGGAAGAAAAAGATCAGCGACAGCACGCCAAGCGCCATCAGCAGGACGATGACCTCGGGTACTTTGACCACCCACATTTTCATCCACAGGGGGGCGTCCGGTGCATCGGCGTCAAACCAGCCCAGCAAGCCCTGTTGTGGGGGCACCTCGGGTTCGATGAAGGACAGGTATTTTTCCGGCGGGCTGTAGGACAGGTCAAACGTCAGGAAGGCCTTTTTGGTTGCGCCGACGGCACGTCCTACCAGCAGTTCCAGTTTCCAGGGCTGCGCCGGGTCAAAGCCCTGGTCGGGGGGGACCAGGAACAGGTCGACATCCTTGAGGTCAGGGGCGCCCTCGGCTGCAATATGACGCAGCCGCTTGTGCTGGAAGTCATGAAAACGGATCGAGGCATCACCCTGGGCGAGCTGGAAGCGGTCAAAAATACCGCCGCGCACATACCCCGAGCCCTTGAAGGAATAGCGGCCGCTGCCGGCCAGCAGGATGGCCTGCTGGCCGGGTTCCAGGCGTTGTGTCAGGTTCCGGTACTCTGCTTCACCCAGCAGACTGCGGCCGATAGCGGGGATAGAGACCACCGCAGCGTACAGTTCGATAAACGACTCATCCGGGGCGCCTTGCTCGGGGCGTTCGGCTGCGAGCGGATCCCCCGAGGCTTCAAAAGCGGCGTTGACCTGTTCCAGGGTCAGTGCCAGTTGCCGCACCGAGCCGTCGGCCAGCAGTGTCGACCAGTCCTCGGTTTCAGCGGCCTCGGGATTGATTACAGCCCGGGGACCTGTTTTGGGGGGTTCCGGCTCCAGGCCGCCAAGACGCTGGTTGCGCGCCACTTTGATGGCGCTGCGCAGAATGGTGTCGTCCATCACCATGACCGTGACGGTGGCACCGGTGACCACATCGACCTTTTGTTCCCCGATCTCGCCGCGTACCAGTGCACCGATGTCCAGGTTGTTATAGCCATCCAGTACGGCGACGATGCGCTTTTCCGGGATACCGATGAGGACAATCGGCTCATGGTGCTCGACCAGCATGACCTTGCGGATGACACCCTTGAGGTCGATGGCGACCAGCTGGTGGATGGGTTTCCCGGAATAGCCGGTGGTATTGGCGTAGTCGCTGGTGAGGAACACGTAGCCGATTTTCTCGCCGGCACTGAAGGCCGGCGCCACCGGCGGGTCGCCTTCCGGGTCGGCGATACGGTCCGCACCGGGAAAGACTTCCTGCGGGCCGATGTCGGTCAGAAAACGCGGCAGGTCGGCAGCAGCGGCGAAGCTGCCGGCCAGCAGCTGCATCAGCAGCACCAGCGTAAACAACATAAAGCCCACAGCAACGCCGTGCCCTCGCGCTCCCGCTGCACGACAGCCAGGACGCAGCCCTCCGGCACCACCAAGCTCTGTTCTATTCACCTGAATTTTTTAAGAGTATCATCCAAAATTAGTGCGCCAGTATAGCGAATCCCCAGCCGGGTTCTACTTGATATGTATCAAGGCTTTCAGGATAGCTGTGCGGTGATTTTTTACGGTATGCGAAACGCCTGAAATGCTGACAAGCGATGTACAAACAGCCAGTGACCTTATGTCTATCGCCCTGTGCGCGGAGCACGAGGCGGTGCGGCGTTACGCCCGCCTGGCCGAGGCCATGCGCAAGCATGGCAACCAGGACGCCGCAGCGCTGTTCGAACGCATGGTCGAGGAAGAGCGGGAACACGAAAACCTGATCGAGGAATGGGCAAAACTCGAAGGTATCCAGTTACGTACCGATATTGGCCCGGTGGTCTGGGAAGCACCACAGGTGCCGACCGACTATGACCGCGAGGCTGTCGAGCCGGCCTACAGCAGTCCCTACCGGGCGCTGGCCTTCGCGGTGCACAATGAAGAACGTGCCTTCCACTTTTATACCCAGGTGGCCGCCACGGCGGACGATGAGGTGGTGCGCGAGTACGCCGAAACCCTGGCCCGGGAAGAGCTCGGTCACGCCGCGCTGCTGCGCGCCATGCGCCGCCGCGCCTGGCGGCTGGAGCGTGGCAGCCGCCTTGATGAGCCGGATATTGAGCCTGCAACTATCCTGACCCTGGCCGACCTGCTCGCGGTGGTGGCCAGCGCAGAGCGCTGTCTTGCTGATAATCTGGCGATGCTTGCCGACAGCCACCCCGAACTGGAGAAGGTCAGGGCCGTTACACACGGGATACTGGCGGATACCGAAGCGCGGCTGAATACTACCGGTAAACCGGGCAGGGACGCGGTCAGGGCGATTGAATCCATAGAGCGGTACAAAAGAAAAGTCGCCTCAATAAGCGATGATCCGGAGACTTTGCTGGAACGCCTGCGCTCGGACAGTGATCGCTGTTTTGCGTTCTATGACGCCGTAGTGACGCATGCCACAGATGAAGACGTCATGCTGGCGGCGCAGAAGCTGTCTGAATCGGTACTGGAGCGGATCGATTTACTGCGCGATATCGCCGTAACAGGAAGTTGACGGCCGACCCTTCTGGCCTGCAGGCACACACTGCGCCCACGGGCCGTGCCGAATCAGTTGCAGGTGTGGTGATGCCTGCACCAGTGCAGTACATAGAGGAAAGCCACCATCGCCGTAACCATGACCAGGCCGGCTACTGTCAGTCCGTCGATTATCATGACCTGTCTCCTTAACCCGGAAGGTTGTCCGTTTTTTCAGTGTTTAACAGTTTACCCGCCGGTTGTTTCAGCGGGATTTCGGCTGTAACGCAATTTGTAACAAATTGTTACAGTTGGCCGTGTGACGAAAACAGGCTGCGTCTGCTAGGCTTGTGCCGCATGGACACCGACCCGATCAGTATTCTTGTTGTCGACGATGACCCGGAGCTGCGCGAATTGCTGGGGCAATATCTGTCGGAGCAGGGATATGCGGTAAATGGCGTGGAAGATGCCACCGGCATGGACAGTTTCCTGGCGGAGGCTGTCCCGGACCTGGTTATTCTCGACCTGATGCTGCCGGGCGAGGACGGCCTGAGTATTGCCAAACGCCTGCGCGGCAGCCACGACATCCCGATTATCATGCTTTCCGCACGCGGCGAGGAAGTGGACCGCATTGTCGGCCTGGAAGTCGGCGCCGATGACTATCTGCCGAAGCCTTTCAACCCGCGCGAGCTGCTTGCCCGTATCCGGGCAGTCTTGCGGCGGCCTGCCCTGGCCGCTGACCCTGACTCCCCGGGTGAACAGGTCTTCGAATTCGGGCCGTTCCAGTTAAACCCGGCCAGTTGCGAGCTGACCCGGGAGGGGGAAAAAGTGCCCCTGACCAGTGGTGAATTTGCGTTGCTGAACATTCTTGTCCAGCACCCGAACCGGGTTCTCAGCCGCGACCGGCTGATCGACATACTGAAGGGTTTCGAACGCTCGCCCTATGACCGCAGTATCGATGTGCGTATTACACGCCTGCGCCGCAAGATCGAGACAGACCCGGCGGCCCCTGTCTATATCCAGACAGTCTGGGGTGAGGGCTACCGTTTCACGCCCGGAGAGAAAGCACAGTCTGCGCACGGCTCATGAATAACCCCCGCACGCTGTTCGCCAGGACCGGGATCACGCTGGCCGTTGCGTTCGCCGTATTCCTGCTGTTCTCCGTGGCGGTGGTGGTCAACTTTATCCTGGTTCCGGTGGCCAGGCAGGGCGCTGAAGATCTTGCCGCCCTGATGATGCTGTCCGCCCAGACCTGGATCGAACTTCCCGCGGCAACACGCCCCATTTTTGAGCGCGACCTGCTTAAAGAGTATGAACTGAAAGTCGGCATAGCGGAGGGTGAGCTGCCGCCGAGAATAAACCCCTTGCCTTACCTGCGCTTTCTTGAAAATGAACTGGAAAGTCGCGCGGGCAAGCCTGTGACCATTACCACGGAAGAACATGCCGGCACCTGGTACTGCGCGGATACCCACACGGGCGGGCGGCTGATCCGGGTCTGTTTTCCGCACTCGCGCCTCGGCGCCAGCCCGCCAATAGCGGCAGTGCTGGTTATTATCGCGGGCGCCATTGCCATCCTGCTCACATCATTGTTACTGGTGCGGCGCCTTATCGACCCGCTGGCGCGCCTGTCTGCAGCCACGTCACAGATCAAGCGCGGAGAGGTTCCTGCCCCCTTGCCGGAGAGCGGTCCCAGGGAACTGGTGGAACTCACCCGTAACTTCAACACCATGGGGCGTGAACTGGGCGAACTGCTGGAAAACCGGACCACGCTGCTGGCCGGGATTTCACACGACCTGCGTACCCCCCTGACGCGCATGCGCCTGGCGCTGGAACTGCTCGAACCCGGCACGGAAAACAAGCCCTTGCTGGAGCGGATGCAACGTAATATGGAAGATATGGATCGCCTTATCAGTTATACCCTGGAGCTGGCGCGCGGCCTGGAATCGCGGGAGATGGAGGAGGTGGACCTGCGTGAGTTCGTCGACGGTGTCGTCGGCGAGTACCGACCCGCAGAAAAGACGATCGACTGGGTGCCGGGGGACTGTTGCTACTGCACCATTGATCCCCTGGCGCTGCGCCGCATTCTGACCAACCTGATCGATAATGCCATCCGCTATGGCAGCCCTGAATCCGTATCGGTGCAGTGTCACTGCGACCCTGAGGCGGCGGTTATTGAAGTTCTGGATCGTGGAGAGGGAATCCCTGCGGGTGAAATCGAAGCCGTCTTCCGTCCTTTTCACCGCCTGGAATCATCGCGCAGCCGACGTACCGGTGGTAGCGGGCTGGGGCTGTCCATTGCCCGTCAGCTCGCCGATGCCCGTGGCTGGACTGTTGATCTTTCCCCGCGCGACGGCGGAGGCACCATCGCGCGGGTCCGGATCCCTCGTCAGCCTGCATAAACTTACATATTCACGCCGTCGCCATTCCAGACAAAGCTGCCCATCAGCACGTTGCCACCCAGGTAGAGGCGATCCGATACTTCCAGGGTATCCAGGTCGATACGAAAGAACACACCATCGTGGCTCGCTGCGCTGTAGAAATATTTCATATCCAGGCTGACACCGGAGGTATGCGCCTGTGACTTGTAGTCGGGCGATGCCGAGTCGGCAACCTCGATATTTTTCAGCCATTGATGTGTCGTGGTATCGATGACCGTCATATAGGTCGCATTGTGATTGGTGACAATGGCCAGGCCATGCATGGGGGCAAAGGTGGTATGCCCGGAGCCGGGGCCGGTGTCGACCATGGCCTCTACCGTCATCGTATCCTTGTTGACGACGAACAGGTGCCCCTCGGCCGAACCGATATAGATGTGCACGCCATCCGGGTGAAAATCAGCATGGTGTGCCCCCATCACGGCGGGATCCAGCAACTGGGGGGCATAGTCGGCCAGGATAACGCTGCCGGTCCTGACCAGGCGCTTGCCACGTACTTCGAAACGCAGGATAGCGGGCGACAGGCCCTTATCCCGGTTACCCTCGGCAACGGCATAGAATACGAGCTCGTCACCGGCCTCCATGCTGTAGGCAGGCGGCTGGAACAGGTGGTGAACCGAAGTCGGTGCAGTCAGTGTCGACAACAGTTCGCCGCGCCGGCTCCACAGCTGGATCTGGCGTGCCGCACGATCGAGCATGAAGAAACGCCGGTCATCCAGCCACAGGGGGTGTCCGGTTGCCAGTGAACCGCCAAAATCGGCGGGCTCACTGAGTTCGTCGTAGCCGACTACTTTCATTACCCGGTCCCGGTCCACGCGGATGATGCTGGTCATGGGTTTGTCTCCGCCCGAGACCAGGGTCAGGCCGGTAGTGGCGTTGTAATTGGTCGAGCGGGGTTTGTGTTGCAGGGGGATCAGGCCCGCATTTTCGAAAGTCCTGTTGTCGACAATGGTCAGGGATTCGGTTTTGCGCGTCAGGGCGTATGCTTTGGTAACGCCTTCCTGGTCGATCCCGTAGGGACCGTCACCCGTGCCTTCAACAGTTGTGAGCAGCTGCATGGCATCCACATCGACAATAAATACCCGGTTGGAATCCCAGTCGCCGTAGTAGGCAAGGTTATCCACGTTGTAGATATTGTCACTGGTATACCCATCCTGGTTCACGTAGCCCTGCTGCCTGTAGTGGTGCTTGACGCTGTCATGCCGGGGATTGTTTCCGGCTGCCAGCGCGGACACTGAAACCAGTGTGCCGCCCAGCAGTACAAGGCAGGCGGCCAGCGCGGAAGGCCGGAAAGGGAAGAGGGCGCTGTTTATTTCATCTCGGGTTTGCATTGAAAACTCCTGTGGTGATTGCTGTGTTCCATGACTGTTCTGTTCGGGTTGATACTGCACGGGTGGCGTTTAGCGACCACGGCCACCGCCACCGCCCTGTCCATAGCGATGACCCTGTCCGCCACCGCCGCCCTGTCCATAGCGATTACCCTGGCCACCGCTGTTACCCTGCCCGTAGCGATTGCCCTGCCCATAGTTGCCCTGTCCGCTGTTGCGGTTCTGCTCGCGCAGCTGGTTACGTTCCTCGGCACTCAGTGATTGATGGCGCGATTGCATTTCCGAGCGGAATGCATCACGATCCTCCGGTGACATATCACGCGCCTGTGAGCGCATCTGCATCATTTCTTCATTGGTGTAAGCGGAATAATCGGCCGCCATTGCGCCACTTGCCAGGCCCAGCGTGATAACCAGACCTGCACCATACCTGCGTAATTTATGTTTCATCGTTAGTCTCCATTGAATTGATCGGGCACCTGGCGTGTGTGCCCCGGTGAGTGCACGCGCCAGCTGTGACAGGCAGGTTAGGGGGCGACTGTTTCACGGGGATTTCCGTGCTGTGTAAAACTGTTACAGGGTGTTTCAGGGCCGGACGGAAACATCCTGTAACATTTTGCGTGGTCGCTGTTATGCCATAATGCAGCAACCGGTTGCCACGGCTTTTACGGGAAAGCAGGGCAGCTGATTTTTATACTTTCGGGAGCAAACAGAATTATGTGCAGATTTTGCTGGATACTTGTAGCGGCATTACTGGTGTCGACCGGCGCACTGGTCGGAAAATTTATTATCGTTGGCGAGACGCAGCCTGCTGCCGACGGGCGAACGGCTATCGTGCTGGAACCGGCTGAACGGGACATGATCCTTACCGAGATGCGGGCCTTCCTGGGCAGTGTGCAGGGTGTTTTGCTGTCTGCCAACGGCGATGACATGAAAACACTGGTTATCGCTGCACGGAAGTCAGGCATGCCTCCCCCGGACCAGATTCCGGCCGCACTGGTGGGCAAGCTGCCGCTGGCATTCAAGAAGCTGGGTTTTGATACCCACAAGCGCTTTGACCAGCTGGCGCTGGATGCCGAGCAGTTGGGTGATAAAGAGCATGCCCTTGAGCAACTCGCGGAGCTGATGAACAACTGTATTGCCTGTCATGAGCAGTATCGCCTGGTAGGCAAGGCGGCGGCCCAAAAGTAGCAGGTAAAAAAGTGGCGGACTCATTTAAATGAGTCCGCCACTTTTTCTTTTTTGCGGGTTACATATATCCGTCTGTCAGCGTTTTCATGAAGTTGACCAGGTCAGTTATCTCCTGGGGTGTCAGTCCCAGCCCCACGTCGGTAAACGGGTTGAGTTCCGCGGCAATGTTGTCATTGACTTCGGCCGTGTAGAAAGAATCCGCCACGATGATGTCGTAGTGCGTAATGACCTGCTCAAGCGTGTCGTAGGCTCCGTTGTGCATGTAGGGCGCGGTCAATTCGATATTCCGCAGGGTGGGAACCTTGAATTTTCCGCGTTCGGAGGCCACGTCGGCAGGGCTGATATTGGTATTGTCGGCCAGGCCGCCATCCCGGTATGCATTGTTACTCACATAGGCCGGGTTCATGGTGTTCACGGGCGTACCGATATTAAAATACTTGAAGTTGGTGAATAGCGACGGCCCGCCGGTCGGGTTGTCCACGACATGACAGTTGGCGCATTTTGCCTTGTTGCCCTTGAATACAGTCAGCCCGTTCGCTTCCGAGGCCGTCATGGTGTATTGCCCGATTAACGAGGCATCATACTTTGAAGTAAACTGGTTGACCTCGGATGAGGTTTCAAAGGCAGCCAGTGCCTGGGCAATAAAGTCATAGGCAGTAGCCACATCATCCAGCGCGGTAGAGCCGAATGCACTCAGGAACGCATTTGCATAACTTGCGTTGCGGACCTTGTTCACCACTTCCGCTGCATCGGCATTATTCATTTCGACCGGGTTCAGGAAAGGATCCTTCGCCTGCGCTGCCAGGGTGCTGCGGCGCCCGTCGAGAAATTGCCCGCCTTCATATTTTGAGCCGTCTTCGGATGTCTGGGCCGTGCTTGTCAGGCGGAACGGGGGAGAGAAGGAGGCATAGGCCGCCGTTGGTGCATTCCGGTTGCCAAATGCACCGCCGACCGAGCCTTCTGAAACCGGTGCCAGGGCGTTCACACCGGGATCGGCAAAACCTGTTGCCGGGTCATGACAACTGGCACAGGATTGATTACTGTTGCTGGAAAGATTGGTGTCGAAAAATATGGCGCGACCGACACTTGCAATCGATACCGTGCCGGCCGGTGCGGTGCTTGACGATCCTCCGCCACCACCGCCACAGCCGCCCAGAAAAATAATGGCCAGTGATAAAACCCTGATTCTGTTACCTCGCATAACTGCTCATCCTGCTATGTTGAAAACGGGCTCTACACTTTCATAAAACCGGTACCGTCGCGACACTGAAAATTGATCTGGATCAATATTTAGTGCGCAAATATTGTCGCGATTTCTCATTCTGTGGAGGCGGTCACACTTTAAAATATATGCTTGATCATATATATGAAGTGCCATATATTATGGCCCATGCATACAGACCCGGAAATTTTCTTTCAGATGCTGGCGGACACGACAAGACTGCGCGTTTTGATGTTGTTACAGGGGCGCGGTGAACTCTGTGTCTGCGAGCTGACCCATGCCCTGTCACTGTCCCAGCCAAAGATCTCACGGCACCTCGGGCAGTTGCGCGAATCAGGCCTGGTCGAGGCGCGGCGCGCCGGTCGCTGGATGTATTACCGCATCCGGCCGGAGCTGCCGGCCTGGATGCAGACTGTTTTACACGCCACGTTTGACGGAGTGGCCGGGCTCTCGCCGTACCGGGAGAACGCCCTGTCTCTTGAACAGATGCCGAATCGACCCGGCGCCAGTTGCTGCGCCTGAGCTGGTTGTGAATATCCTGTTTCTCTGTACCGGCAATGCCTGTCGCTCGCAAATGGCGGAGGGCTGGGCGCGTGCCCTGGCGGGCGACAGCGTGGTTATTCAATCAGCGGGCATCGAGGCGCATGGCAAGAACCCGCGTGCTATTGCTGTTATGAAAGAAGCCGGTATTGATATTTCACAGCAGCAATCGACACGGGTCGACGACAGTATGCTGGAGGATGCGAATCTCGTGGTTACTGTGTGCGGTAACGCCGACGAGCATTGCCCGGTATTACCTGCCGGGACACACAGGGAGCACTGGCCACTCAGCGATCCGGCCAGGGCGGATGGCAGTGAGGAGCAGGTCATGCAGGTGTTTCGTGCCAGCCGGGACGATATCCGGCAGCGTGTCGAGGCTTTGCTGCAACGACTGGCAGGGGAAACACAGGCATGAGTGCATCCATGGGTTTGTTTGAACGCTACCTCAGTATCTGGGTCCTGCTCTGTATAGCCACCGGTATTGCCCTGGGGCACTGGTTCCCGGGCGTCTTTCAGGCTATCGGGGCCATGGAAGCCGCGCACGTCAATCTTCCGGTGGCGGTCCTGGTCTGGCTGATGATTCTGCCGATGTTGCTCAAGATCGACTTCCATGCCCTGCATGAAGTACGCCGGCACTGGAAAGGGGTCGGTGTGACATTATTTGTGAACTGGGCGGTGAAGCCTTTTTCCATGGCGCTGCTCGGCTGGCTGTTTATCCGCGGCCTGTTTGCCGACTGGCTGCCGGCGGAACAGATCGACAGTTATATCGCCGGACTGATCCTGCTGGCTGCCGCGCCCTGCACGGCCATGGTGTTTGTCTGGAGCCACCTGTGCAACGGGCACCCCGGCTATACCCTGTCCCAGGTGGCGCTGAATGATGTGATCATGGTGTTTGCCTTCGCCCCCATTGTGGCCCTGTTACTGGGGATTTCGTCGCTGCATGTGCCCTGGGACACGCTGATGTTGTCGGTGGTGCTGTATATCGTGTTGCCGGTTGCCGTGGCCGCTGTCTGGCGGCGCCGGCTGCTGGCACATGCGCACGGGGTTGCAAGGCTGTCGCGCCTGTTACACCACCTGCAGCCGTTATCGTTGATTGCCTTGCTGACAACCCTGGTGTTGCTGTTCGGCTTCCAGGGCAAGGCGATTATCGACAAGCCGGTGATCATCCTGCTGCTGGCCGTGCCGATCCTGATACAGGTGTATTTCAATTCCGGTCTGGCCTACCTGCTGAGCCGGAAACTGGGCGTTGCCCACAGTGTGGCGGCACCGTCGGCGCTGATCGGTGCAAGTAATTTTTTCGAGCTGGCAGTGGCAACGGCGATCAGCCTCTACGGGCTGGAGTCCGGCGCGGCGCTGGCGACTGTGGTGGGTGTGCTGGTGGAGGTGCCGGTGATGCTGTCCGTGGTGCGTATCGTCAACCGCAGCCGTGGCTGGTATGAGCGCCCGCTCCATAACGGGTCCGGTTAGCCTGCAGGCAGCAGGAGAGGGTGTTTTGTTGTCCGGAAATAAAGAAGGCCCGCTTTAGCGGGCCTTCTTTACTGTCTTCAGTGGCGACGGGGTATCAGAGGCTGCGGCCCAGTACCAGCACCTCGACACGGCGGTTTTCCGCACGGCCTTCAGGCGTGGTGTTACTGGCAATCGGCGCTGTTTCACCCGCACCGACCATGAGGATCTTGTTCGGGTCGATACCGGCTTCAACCAGGTACCTGCCAACGGCTTCGGCACGCTGCTCGGACAGTTTCTGGTTGTAGTCGTTGTCACCGACATCATCGGTGTGGCCGACGACTTCGATATAGATGGCGCGCTTGAAGCGGGCCCGGCCTTCCTCGATGTTCTTCTTCAGCAGCTTTTCACCGGCCGGGGTGATTTCCGCACTGCGGCGTTCGAACAGGGCGACGCTGGGGAAGATCATGGCGTCGAGTGCACGCGGCTGACCGACGACAATGACTTCCACGCGGCGGTTCTGGGCGCGGCCCGCCTTGGTGTCATTCGAGGCAATCGGGTCATTCTCGCCACGGCCCAGGGTGCGCATCTTTTCCGCAGGTGCGCCGCCGGCAATGAGGTACTTGCTGACCGCTTCGGCACGGCGCTTGGAGAGGTCCAGGTTGTAGTTGGCATCGCCGGTGCTGTCGGTATAGCCGATGACGGTGATGGAGTAGGCCTTGGCCAGGTTGTCTCTCAGGTTGCCGCGGTGAGCGTCAATGTAGGCCTTGCCCGCATCGGTCATCTCGGCACTGTCAAAGGCAAACAGCTCGGCCTGCGGGAAGCTGATCAGAGTCACTGCGTCCATGCCCTTGCCCTTGATGATCTTGACCTGGGCGTTGAGCACGTAACCGTCGCAGCCTACGATCGTGGCGTCACTCTTTTTAAATGAGCTGGTATGCACACAGTCGCCGGTACCGCTGCGTATAATATTGCCCCCGCTGTCACTGGGGTAGCCGGGTGCGCCGCCGCGTGAATCGGCAGAGGCCGTGCCGAAGGCCAGTATGCCTGCAGTCAGGCAGCCTGCCAGTAGAGCGGTCAATCGGGATTTGTTGAGAGTCATGCTTATCTCCTTTGTCTGCAAGTAAATCGCTTTAAGCCGGAAAACCGGAAAATCATATTCAGCCCTGTTGCCATCAATCTGGCGCGATATGTCGGGGGGCTGCCCTGATTCCATTCTGGCACGACTGTGTTGCCGGTAGGTCCGGCAGGTAAATCCAGCTGCGTAGGATACAGTAAACACAGCGCTATGCCAGTGCCTGTCACGGTTTGCAGATCCTCCAGTTTCTATGGGGGACCACCGTGGTCCGGGTTGCCGGTGCTGTGTCCGGGGTGGTCAGCTACAGGAAGTGGTCGCGGTTTCTCAGCACCTTGTAGGCGGTGACTTTCACGGCATCGTTGATGACGAACCAGACCAGCGCATAGAGCCATATCCACAGGGCGTATTCCCAGCCGGTCGGTGTCACAAAGACCCCGTAGACGGCAATCAGCGTACCGACGATTTCCGTACCGAAGGTGGCGGCCATCAACAGCCCGGAAGGGAAGGGGCGTTGCCAGAACCAGCCGTCGATACGGGTGATATACAGCGTGCTGTGTCCGGCGACGATGAGCTTCAGGAACAGCAGGGTGCGGATCAGTTCCTCCGGGAAACCTTTTTCCTGCAGGAAATAGAACAGCAGGAAGGAAGAGATTACCCCGGTAATGCCCAGTATGCTGGAGACAGTGAGCAGTTCCGACATGTTCCAGCGTACCGGCTGCCGGCTGACCCGGGTGTTGTCGTAGGCGATAGCCAGGATGGGAATGTCATTGAGCAGGGCCAGCAGGATGATCATCAGTGCCGTGATGGGGTAAAAATTGAACACCACGATGGACAGCGTCATGAACAGCACAATGCGGATGGTTTCGGCAATGCGGAACGTGGCATAGCTTTTCATGCGCTCGAAGGTGATGCGCGACTGTTTGACGGCATCGTTGATGACCGACAGGCCCGGCGCAGTAAGAATGATGTCGGCAGCTGCGCGCGCTGCATCGGTGGCATTGGAAACGGCAAACCCGCAGTCGGCTTTTTTCAGTGCCGGTGCATCGTTGACACCGTCACCGGTCATGGCCACGATATGACGGCCTTTCTGCAGGGTGTCGACGATGCGGTATTTATCCTCCGGTACCACCTCGGCAAACAGGTCGACATCCTCGATCATTTCCACGATGGCGGATTCGTGCGTATGAATAAATTCCCGGTCCAGCAGGCGGGTGTCGTACTGTTCCCTGACTTTCGCCATCACGTCATCGGCAAAGCGCTGTGCTTCAGCACGGGTGACATCGCCCCTGAGGCGTTCGTAGATGGCCGATGCCATGGCGGCTGCCAGCGCCAGCA
This sequence comes from Gammaproteobacteria bacterium, assembly GCA_011374975.1. Classification (GTDB taxonomy): domain Bacteria; phylum Pseudomonadota; class Gammaproteobacteria; order DSM-19610; family DSM-19610; genus Thiogranum. The sequence continues at coordinate 21,944 of DRNU01000069.1, forward strand.
GCTCCTGGCTGCCGCTGCCGGTGAGCTGGTGGGAGCGGATGGCTTCGCCTTCCAACCCCATCAGGCGCCCCACCTCCCGGGCGATGGCAACATGGTCGCCGGTGACCATTTTGACCCTGACCCCGTAACTCTGCATATCGGTGATGACCTGGCGTGAATCTTCACGCGGCGGGTCGTAGAGGGGGATCAGGCCGATCAGGACGGCCGGCCCGGTGGCGGTCTTGCGGCCCACTGCCAGGGTGCGGTAGCCCTTTGCCGCCAGCTGGTCGACCAGCTGGCGGACATTCAGCGCCTGGTCGTCGGGTAACTCGGTCATCTCGATGAGCACCTGGGCGGCGCCCTTGATTGCGGTAAACGGTTCGCCCGGACCCTCGATCTGTGCTTCGGTACGTTTCCGCACCGGGTCGAACGGGGTGAAGTGGGTCTGCCGGAAGTCGCCCAGGTCCAGGTCCGGCAGGTGCTCGTCGATGTAGTGAAAAATGGGTAACTCGATGGGGTCGTTGTTTTCCAGTTTCGAAGCCAGGGCAGCGACCTGGAACAGGTCGGCCTCCTGAAAACCGTCCAGCACAATCGGTTCGGCGACCTGCATGCGGTTTTCGGTCAGGGTGCCGGTCTTGTCGGTGCAGAACACATCGACGCCGGCCAGTTCCTCGATGGCGGTGAGCTTGGCAACGATGGCCTTGCGGCGTGCCAGGTTGACGGCGCCGACCGCCATGGTGACCGACAGAACTGCGGGGAGGGCGACCGGGATGGCGGCGACTGTCAGCACCAGCGAGAAGCGCGCGATCTCGATAAAATTCTCATGGCGGAACAGCGAGACCATGATAATCAGCAGCACCAGCGCGATGGTAATCAGGATCAGGAAATTCCCGATCTGGATAACCATCTTCTGGAAATGGCTGCGCTCTTCCAGCTGGGCCCGGGCCACCAGCGATACCACGCTGGAAAAACGCGTGTTGCTGCCGGTATTGACGACCACAGCCAGCATTTCGCCCTGCTTGACGATGGTGTTGGCGTAGGCGACTTCGTTGATCTTGCGACTCACCGGCAGCGATTCCCCCGTCAGCGAGGACTGGTCGATCATCAGGTAGTCGCCGGACAACAGCTGCACGTCGGCCGGGATGATGTCGCCGATTTTCAGCTTGACCAGATCGCCCGGCACCAGTTCGCGCGCCGCGACAAGTTTATACTGCCCGTCACGCAATACCGTGACCTGGCGTTGCATGCCTGCCTTGAGTGCGTTCAGCGCGTTCAGCGCGCGGTGTTCCTGGAAGAAGTCCAGCCCGGCGTTGACCAGCAGCATCACCAGGATGATGCCGAAATCCTCCCATTTCTGGACCAGTGCCGAGAGCACGGCCGCGGTTTCGATCATCCACGGGATCGGGCCCCAGAAACGGCGGAACACCCGGTGCCAGAGGGCTTCCTCCGTTTCCTCGATTTCGTTATAACCGTATTGTGCGCGGCGTTGGCCGACTTCGGCATCGCTCAGGCCATAGTCGGGCCTGACACGTAATGCGCCCAGCGTCGCGTCAACAGTCTGCTGCGTGTAGCTGTCGGTGTCCTGGTGCATGGCCGGGTTCCATCTCGGGTAACTGCCCTGTTACGCATTTTGTCATTGCGGGCGCAATGCGGCAATCGCGTGGAATCAGACGTCAGTTCCTGACGTCGATCATGCCGAAGTGTACGCTTGTCTGGCAGAATGGTAACTGACATGAATGAGACGGGTTACAGGGAGCCGGGTACAGGCTATGGAAGAACTGGTTGATCTGGGTATCGCCCTGGCGATCGGATTGCTGATCGGTATCGAGCGCGGCTGGGAAGAGCGTGCTGCGCAGGAAGGCAGCCGTATCGCCGGTATCCGCACCTTTGGCCTGTTGGGCCTGCTGGGCGGGTTGTGGGGCCTGCTGGCGGCAGCCATGGGAGAACTGCTGCTGGCAAGCGCGTTCCTGGCCGTGACTGCCGTGCTGATAACGGCCTACCTGCGTGACCGCCGTGCCGACCGCAACCTTGGCATCACCACGCTGGTCGCCGCGCTGCTGACCTTTGTGCTGGGCGCTTTTGCCGCGCGCGGACAGACATACATCGCTGTTACCGGTGCAGTTGCCAGCATCACCCTGTTGAGTCTCAAACCGGTCCTGCACCGCTGGCTATTCAAGCTGGAGCCGGGAGAGTTCTTTGCCATCCTGAAACTGCTGCTGATCTCCGTGGTGCTGTTGCCGGTGCTGCCGGACCAGGGTTACGGTCCCTGGGGGGCGTTCAACCCCTACCAGGTCTGGTGGCTGGTGGTACTGATCGCGGGCCTGTCGTTTATCGGTTACCTGGCCATGAAACTGGTCGGGACGGAGCGCGGTATCCTGCTGACCGGCCTGTTTGGCGGTGTGGTTTCCTCAACGGCGACCACGCTGACCTTTTCCCGCCTGGCCCGGCATCTCAGCGTGGGCCGGGTGCTCTCCGCCGGTGCACTGGTGGCGTCGATTACCATGTTCCCGCGTGTGCTGATTATTACCAGTGTTGTGAATGCGCAGCTGTTCGCCTATCTTCTGGCCCCCATGGCCCTGATAACCCTGGTTGCCACGGGATATGCGGTGTGGCTATGGCGCAATAGCGTCGGGAACCCGGACACGGGCGGGATGCTGCTGAAAAACCCTCTGCAGCTCAAATCGGCGTTGCTGTTCGGGGCACTGCTTGCTGTCATCATGCTGCTGGCCGAGGCGTTCCGGGCCTGGCTGGGAGATAGAGGTATCTACCTGCTTGCGGTCGTGTCCGGGCTGGCTGATGTGGACGCTATTTCCCTGTCCCTGGCGCACATGGCGCGGACTGACCTGGCTGTCGAGGTGGCTGCCCGCGCTATTCTGGTCGCGGCACTGGTCAATACGCTGGTGAAAGGCTTGCTGGTTTTTTTTATCGCCGGCGGCGCTATGGCGCGCAGTTTCGCACCGGGACTGGTGTTGATGCTGCTGGCCGGTGTTGCAGGACTGTTCCTGATCTGAGTCTGTTTGCGGAGAATGACAAGCTATGCCCGTCACGCTTTACTGGCACGATTACGAGACCTTCGGCGTCGATCCCCGGCGTGACCGGGCGGCACAGTTTGCCGGGCTGCGCACCGATGAAGACCTGAACATCATCGGCGAACCGTTGCTGGTCTACTGCCGGCCGGCGAGCGATGTGCTGCCACACCCCGAGGCTTGCCTGCTGACCGGTATTACCCCGCAGCTGGCCGGCGAGCAGGGTATCCAGGAGCCGGAATTCATCGCGCAGATCCATGCCCAGCTGGCCCGGCCCGGCACCTGTGGCCTGGGTTATAACACCCTGCGCTTCGACGATGAGGTGACCCGCTTCACCCTGTACCGGAATTTCTATGACCCTTATGCCCGCGAGTGGCAGAACGGCAATTCGCGCTGGGATCTGATCGACCTGGCGCGGATGACTTATGCACTGCGTCCGGAAGGTATCGAATGGCCTGTGCGCGACGACGGAAAGCCCGGCTTCAGGCTGGAGGATCTGGCTGCGGCCAACAGCATCGGCCACGAGTCCGCGCACGACGCCCTGTCCGATGTACATGCCACCATCGGTCTGGCGCGCCTGATCCGGGAGCGTCAGCCGCGTCTGTATGACTGGCTGTTCCAGCTACGCAACAAGCACAAGGCCGGCGCGCAGCTGGACCTGGTCAGGCACACAGCGGTGTTGCACACCTCGCGTATGTACCCGTCAGAAACCGGTTGTACAACACTGGTCATGCCGCTGGTGTCCGAACCGGGAAATAACAACAGCGTGCTGGTCTATGATCTGCGCCATGACCCGGCGCCGTTCCTGGCACTGGATGAGGATGCGCTGCGTGCACGCCTGTTCGTGCGCAGTGATGAGTTGCCTGCCGGCGCAGAACGCCTCCCGGTAAAATCGGTAAAGATCAACAAGTGTCCGGCTCTCGCGCCACTCGGGACGCTGGATGCTGCGGCTGCCGCACGTATTGCAATCGATGTGGACAGCTGTACACGACACCGGCAGAGCATCCTGGAGGTTCCCGGCTTCATGCAGCGGGTTGCGAAAGCATTTTCAGGCCGGGAGTTCGCGCCTGCCGGCGATGTGGACGCGGCGCTGTACGAGGGCTTCTTCAGCGACGCAGACCGCGACCTCATGAGCGAGGTGCGCAACGCGGACCCGCAACAGCTGGCGCAGAGCCAGTTCAGTTTTAAGGACCGGCGTCTGCCGGAACTGCTGTTCCGTTACCGTGCCCGCAACTGGCCGGAAACGCTGAACGAGGACGAGGTACAGCGCTGGGAGGCGTTGCGCCGCCACCGCCTGCTGGACGAGGACGGCGGCGGCAGTATTACCCTGACCGCTTATTTCGAGCGCATCGCGCAATTAAGGCAGGAGCGCGGGGAGAGTGCGGATGCCGGCAAGATCCTCGATGCGCTGGAGGCCTGGGGCAGGGCTCTGCTGTAACAGCACACCAGGTTGTTATCAGGCGTGTCGGAAATCGTGTGCAGGGATGACTTTGGCAGCTTTTTCAGTCATATTTCCCGCACTGTGCCCCTCGCTTAATGCCGGGTGGATAAATTAACAGAATGAGACATGGCCATTATTAAAATCACACCTTTCCAGCGGGTAGTCCTCAGCCTGGTGCTAGGCATCGTTTTCGGTGTCATCATCGGGGAGCCGGCAGGTAAACTGGATATTGTCGGCGACGCCTATATCCGCCTGCTGCAAATGACGGTGCTGCCCTATATCCTGTTTTCGCTGATTGGCGGGCTCGGACGGCTGGATATGGATATGGCCAGGCGTATCGGTGTTGCCGGGGCGGGGTTGATCCTGTTCCTGTGGGCGACCACCATGGTTGGCTTGCTGGCCATGCCGTTTGCCTTTCCCGACTGGACCTCGGCGTCCTTCTTCAGCAGCAGCCTGATTAGCCAGCCCGCCAGCTTCGATCCGCTTACGCTGTATATCCCGGCCAACCCGTTCCGCTCGCTCGCCAATACTACTGTGCCCGCCGTGGTGGTGTTCAGTATCGGCACCGGCGTCGCGCTGATCTCGGTCGCCAACAAGGACGGCCTGTTACTGATATTACAGAATGTCAGCGATGCCCTGATGCGCATTGCCTCCTTTGTTGCCAAACTTGCGCCGATCGGTATTTTTGCACTTTCCGCCGCTGCCGCCGGCACGCTGGACATTCAGTCGCTGGCGCGCCTGCAGGTCTACCTGTGGGTCTACGCCGGCGCCTGGCTGGTGCTGACCTTTTTTACCCTGCCGATGTTTGTCGCCTGGGCGACACCCTTCAGTTACCGTGAGGTGATGAAGGATGCGCGCACTGCCATGGTGACGTCCTTTGCCGCGGGTACGGTGCTGGTGGTGCTGCCGATGATTGTCGAACGCAGCAAGGCGTTACTGGCGAAACACGGTATGGATGACAGGGAAGCCTGCACCGCGGTCGATGTGCTGGTGCCGACGGCCTACAGTTTCCCCAGTGTCGGTACGCTGCTGGGTATCGGCTTTATCCTGTTTGCCGGCTGGTTCGTCGGCTCGCCGCTGGATATTGCGCAGTACCCCGGCTTTGTTGTGACCGGTGCGGTTTCAGCCTTCGGCACCATGGCGGTTGCGCTGCCGTTCATGCTGGATTATTTCCACCTGCCCTCGGATATGTTCCAGCTCTACCTGCTGGGCAGTGTCATGACCGCACGCTTCGCGACGGTGCTGGCGACCATGCATGCCGTGGTTATCAGTCTGCTGGGTGCCAGTATGATGCTGGGCAAGGTCAGGAAAATCGGCCTGCTCCAGGTGCTGTCGGCCACAGTAATGGTCATGACCTTGTTTATGTGGGGACTGGGCATACTTCTGACCAATGTCATTCCCTACAAATATACCGGCTATGAATCGTTCGTCTCCATGCTGCCGATGGAACAGGTCACCCATGAGCGGGCTGTTGAAATGCCTGAAAAACTGTCCGGGGATCTGCTCGGGCAGCCGCGCCTGGCCGTAATCAAGGAACGGGGCACGCTGCGGGTTGGCTACCCGGCGGATGCCCTGCCGTTTGCATTCCGCGGCGAACAGGGGCACGTGGTGGGTTACGATATAGACCTGATGCGTGTGCTGGCCAGGAAGCTGGATGTCGGCCTGGACCTGGTGCGGGTGAAAAAGGCCCAGGCCGGGGCGGCCCTGAATGAGGGGCGCATCGATGTGTTTGTCGGTGCCCTGATCGTCACCACCCGGCGCGCCCAGGAGTGGAATTTCAGCCAGCCCTATCTGTATGAGCACATCGGCTTCGTGGTACAGGACTACCGCCGCACCGAATTCTCCAGCCTGGACAGAATACGGGCCACGCGGCAATTGCGTATCGGGGCCCTGCGTGCCCTGAATGACACCCTGTACGGGCCGCTTGTCCGCGAATACCTTGGCGATGATGTCGAAATTGTGCCGATCGATTCACCCAGGGACTATATGACCGGCAAGGTGGATGTCGATGCGATGGTGTATACCGCCGAATCAGGTTCGGCCTGGACACTGGTCTATCCCGACTATTCGGTCGTCGTCCCGCAGGGAATGTCGTCGAAGGTTGCGGTCGGACTGGTGCTGCCGAACCGCCAGGCGGATTTCGAAAGTTTTATCAACCTGTGGCTTGAAGTCGAAGACACGGGCGGGTTGCTGGAGCGGCTGGAGAAATACTGGATCTACGGCAATACGAAAAAGGGCGAGGGAAAATGACAGAAATGAGCATTGATGATTGCGTTGCGGCGATACGTGAACGCAAGACCTTTCATGCATCCGTCAATGACGGCGCGTTGTCCGTCAAGATCGAGGATTACACACACTTTGTATGCACTGCGATCCACAACGGGCACCGCCTGCGCTCCGGCCTGGCTGAAAAATGCGCCCTCAGCGAGGCGGAACGCCTGCGCGAAGAGGACCCCTATACCGCGGACATCGCCGCGAATATGCCGATCACGGTGGTCGGCAACGATTCCCGCTACGAGTATGACCTGAACCGGGCATCAGAGACCTGTGTCTACGAGGAGGCCTGGGGTCAGCAGGTCTGGCGTGAGCCGCTGAGCGAGGACGAAAAGGCGACCAGCCTGGCGAAGCACAGTGCGTTCTATACGGTGCTGGGCGCGCTCTATGAACGGCTCGAATCGATGCACCCGCAAGTGCTGGCCTATGACGTTCATTCCTATAACTACCGCCGCCCGGGCATGGGTGATGTGCCGCTTTTCAATATCGGCACCGAGCAACTGGATACGCAGCGCTGGCAAGCTGTTATCGACAGCTGGGCCGACAGGCTGGACAGTATAAAGTTACCGGATATAGAGGTACGGGCAGCGATCAACGAAGTCTTTTACGGACGCGGCTACCAGGCGACGTTTGTCGGAAAATTTTTCCGCAATACCCTGGTGTTGCCGACCGAGCTGAAAAAGGTCTTCATGGATGAGTTGTCGGGTGAACCGTATCCGGACGTGCTGGAGGTGTTGCAGGCGGAGTTTGAGCAGGCCATCAGCGAACACGCGCAGTCTTTTGCCCGGGGAGGCGGCCGGGCAAGTTCTGGCTGATCCCGCTTCTGCGTCTATTGCCGCTCCCACAGAAAAGCCGCTGCCACTGGCAAGGCAAGAATCCCCATGACGGGTTTTACGCACCCCCCGCCAGTACCTCGCGCATGGCATTCTGGAAACGGCGGGTCTGTTCATGCGTGTCGCCCAGCAGGGAAAAGATGGCCAGCATGGCCCTGCGCGGCAGTTCATCGGCGTAGTAGCGGTCATGTCGGCAGGCTTCCAGTAACTGGGTCAGCGCGGTTTCATAATCATCCTGCAGCATGGCGAGTGCGGCGCGGCTGAGACGTGCTTCTATGGCGTCGGGTGTTTTCTCCAGCTCGCTTTCCAGTGCGTCGATCGCAGGCGCCTGTTGTGCCAGGTGCAGCATCTTTGCGTGTACCTGCAGGTTGCTGATCTCGGCCTGCGAACGGATATTGTGCGGCATGCTCGCAATGCAGATCTCGATATCGGCGTAGCGCTTTTCACGCAGCAGTAACTTGATAGCGGTGCTGTACAGTTTCAGGTCATCCGGCCGTTCGGCACTGGCCTCGGCCAGGATCTCCAGCGCGCCGCTCACGTTGCCGGACTGGTAACTGCGCAGGGCCTGGGCCAGGGCTGTGTCCTGTGCGGGCTGCACGTGCTTGTCAATAACACTGCGCAGGGCGCCTTCCGACTGGGCGCCATGGATCGATTCGACCACGTCACCCCGGTGATAGATTTTCACGGTTGGAACGCTGGTAATGCCATTGTCCCTGGCGAGGGATTTTTGCGCGTCGGTATTGATGTTGACCAGCAGGAAACGGCCCTGGTATTCCTCGCTGAGTTTCTCCAGTACCTGCCACAGCCTGAAGCAGGGTCCGGCGCCCGGAGTCCAGTAGTTGACCAGTACCGCGCCCCGGTGTGAGTTGTCGATCACCAGTTGCCGGAAATTCTCGCGTGTGCCGTCGAAGACGTGGTTCAGATTGCCCATGCGGGGTAGTTTACCAGCCAATGATTTTGGCTTCAGGTCGTTCTGGATAAATTAATTTCGGCCAGAATATCCTGCAACGGGCGTGGGCGCTCGATGCCGTAGCCCTGGGCAAAATCGATGCCGCAGTCACTGGCTTCCTGGAGGATGGCATCATTTTCCACGAATTCCGCAATCGTTCTGAGTCCCATGACACGCCCGATCTGTGCAATGGATTCGACGATAGAGCGGCTGACAGGGTTATCGACGATATCGCGCACGAAATGGCCGTCGATCTTGATGTTGTCAACCGGCAGGTTGCTCAGGTAGCGGAATGAGCTCAGGCCGCTGCCGAAGTCATCCAGCGAAAAGCTGCACCCCAGGTGTTTCAGCTTCTCGATGACTTCTATCGCGCGGGTCAGGTTGCCTATGGCCGCAGTTTCGGTGATTTCGAAGGTGATGAGCCGGGGATTGAGGCCACTGCGCTCAAACTGCTCGATGACATAATCCAGGAACGTGCTGTCGCCCAGTGACTGGGCGGACAGGTTGAGGCCGAACCCGGGGATGTCAGGGCCGGCGCTGTCTTTTGCAAGCCCGGCTTCTGCAAGTGTCGCGAAAGTGTTTTTGATAACCCATTTATCGATGGCGGGCATTAACTGGTAGCGTTCGGCAGCAGGGATAAACCGGCCCGGCGGGACCAGCTTGTCCGCGCCGTCTTGCATGCGGATCAGGATTTCATAGTGCCGGGCCAGGCCCTGTGTCTTGCTGATGGGGTCGATCAACTGGCTGAACAGGACAAACCTGTTGTTCTCAAGGCTCTTGTTCAGTGTCTGCAGCCACTGCATATCCCCGCTGCGCTGGATGATGTCCTCGTCCGTGGGCTCATAGATATGAATCCGGTTCCTGCCCTTGTCCTTGGCGATGTAGCAGGCGGAATCCGCTGTCATCAGCAGGTCACTGGTTGTCGCATGGCCGTGCGTGATGGGAACCAGACCGATACTGGCGCCGATTTCAAAGCTGTGTTGCTGCCAGTTGAAGCGGAAAGTACTGGTGGTGTCCTTGATGAGCATCGCCAGCTTCTCGGCGCTTTCCATCGAGCAGTCCTTCAGGATAATGCCGAATTCATCGCCGCCCAGGCGGGCGAACACGTCATGTTTGCGTATTTTCCCGTTGATCTGCACAGTCAGCTGCCTGAGCAGTTCATCGCCCGCCTTGTGGCCGCAGGTGTCGTTGACAATCTTGAACTGGTCGAGATCGATGTAGCACAGGGCATGCTCGGTGGCTTCATCATTGGCTTCGATCAGGGCCCTGGACAGCTGGGCCTCGAACTCGCGCCTGTTGAGCAGCCCGGTCAGGTCGTCGTGCGAGGCCTGGTAGGCCAGTTCCTCTGACATGCGGTGCAGTTTGGAAAAGTCGTGGAACACCAGCACCATGCCGATAATCTCGTTGCGGGTGTCCCGGATAGGCGTTGCCGTGTCCTGGATAATAAATTCCTTGCCATCGTGCCGGGTCAGCGTCAGCAGAAAGTCATGGTGTATGGTGTTGCCGCCATTGACACAGTCATAGATCGGGTACTCGATAGGTACGCGGGTATTCGATGAGATGACCTTGAAGACTTCATGCAGCGGGCGCCGGTTGGCGCTGAAAAAAGTCCACCCGGTCAGTTTTTCCGCCGCCGGGTTGAGGTAGGTGATGGCGCCGGATGCATTGGTGGTAATCACGCCTTCACCCAGCGATTCAAGTGTTGTCTGGGCCTTGACCTTCTCGATGAACAGCTCGTCATTGGCGCGTTCCCTCTCCCGGGTGCGGGCCTGTTCCAGCGACGTGGCCATGGCATTGATGCTCTCCTGCAGTATGCCGATTTCCCCGCCCGCGTCCACCGCAATGCGTTTGTGCAGTTCGCCCTTGCTGATGGTGTCTGTAATCGAGGTAAGCGAGCGTATCGGGGAGGTCACGCTGCGGGCCATCAGGGAGGCGAAGTAGGCGGTGATCAGCAGTGCAACAGCCGTGATCAGGAAGCCGTTGATCAGGACCCGGGTCTGCTGTTCGATGGCATGCTCCCGGGTGAGGACCACCTGCACGTTGCCGATCAGTTCCGGGGCAAGGCCGGAGCTTTCTTCGGCTGAAGATGCGGATTCGTAATCATCCACGGCCAGGCTTGAGTAGAAAACCGGTGCCTTGAATACCCGGTACAGTCCGTCGTTGCCGGATTGAATGATGCTTTCCAGGTCGGCGCCGTCCGGGGCGTTGGTGTGTGCAATCGGCCGGCCCCCGGCATCCGACACAATAATGGCCGTGATATCGGGGTCGTGCGCCGAAGCATAGATCAGCTTGGTGAGTGCCGCTTCGTTACCGGACAGAACTCCGTACTCGGCAGCAGGAGACAGGAGGGCGGCAACGGACTGCCCCTTGGTGTTGAGCGCGGCGTCTATATCGGATATCTGGCTCCAGATAAAGAATGAGGAGAGCAGGAGGCCGGTGATGGTCAGCGGCAGCAGTGTCACCAGAAAGACTTTGCTCTGGATTTTCAGACTATTCATCGTCTGCTTCTTTTATGATTGACTGGAATTCGGGCTTGTTTTCAAAATCCAGGCCCAGGGAATCGGCAACATGCCGGTTGACGCGAATTTTGTAGTGTTCCGGGTACTGCGGTTGCGGCAGGCCCTGTTCATGGCTGCTGAAAAAATCCCTGATGACTGAGGCCGTTTGCCTGGCAATCTGCCCTGGTGTCGAAAAGACAGACAGGGTGGCACCGGCATCGGCGTAGGCCCTGGAGTAGGCCACGACCGGCACCTTGTAGCGGTAGGTGGTCAGCAGGATGCTTTTGGCGGTGCGGCGGTTATAAACCACGGGGTCAGCCAGCGAGAGCAGCAGGTCCGATTGTTTCAGGATGCCGTCAAGCGCGGGTAACAGCTCGTCCCGTTCGTGGATTTTAACGGTATGCAGTGCGTAGCCTGTTTGGCCGGCCAGCTTGACAAGCGCATCCTGCTGCCACGATGAAGCGGGGCCCAGCACCACGCCGAGGCGTTGTTGTTTGCCGAATGCGGCAGTCAGGATATGAAATATTCTTTGCAGGGGCTGGTCAATATAGATCGCCGTGCACTGCTTGCCGGGGCAGGCCAGGTCGCCGGATTTGCCCAGGCTGTCATACGTGGTCCTGGGAATAAGCGCATACAGGACAGGAACATCCGGTTGCCACTGTTGTATGGCCCGGGCGGCCTGTTTGCCCAGGGCTACGATCATATCGGCGGAAGGCGTTGTCCCTGTGCTGCGCTCCTCGTCCAGCTGGCTGGCGGGCAGTGACAGGGTGTGTACCGGGAACCGGCTCCCGGCCTGGAGTTCCCGCTGTACTTTTTCAATGAAATTCAGGTAGGGCGCTGAAGTCTGGCTGTGCACGAAAACAAGATTGACCGTGCCATCGTCACGTGCAACACCCGGGTTTGCGAAGAGCAGCAAGGCGACCGAGGCAAGTGCCAGCAACCCTTTCAGAAGGATATCACTGCGGTGTTTGTGAACTTCGAACAACAACTGCATCACGGTTACTTGAAACTGACGGTAATGGAACCGTAGATGCGCCGGTTGATGTTGTTTTCGAGCCGGGTGTCCTCACTGTCATCAAACAGGTTCTGGACCACGCATGCAAAAGTGATGTCCTGCCGGGCGGCTGCAACGGTGCGGGCCACGCGGATATCCGTGCGGTTCTGTCCGGAGCGGATATCGTTGGTCGCCAGTTCTTTCATCTTCGACAGGTAGTAGTAGCCGATACTGGCCGTGTAGCCGCCGCCAAAATCGCGTACGGCAAGGATATTCAGCATATCCGACGGGCCTGTATCCTCGTAACCGCCGCGCCGTGTTACATCCTCTCCGTTGATATCCTGGTGCGTGTAGCTGATATTGAGCCGGTTGCCATTGCCTGGCCGGTACTGGGCAGACACTTCAATGCCCTTGATCCTGGCATTGTTCAGGTTGCCGAAAAACTGGGCGGTGCCATCCAGGCCCAGCGGGTACGCTGTTTTGTCATAGGCAATCAGGTCGTCCAGCTCATCATAGAAATACCTGGCATCCAGTGAGGTGTGGATTTTCGGGAAGTTACCGACGTAGCCGATCTCATAGGAGGTGATGCGCTCTGAATCGACGTTGCCTGCATCGAACAGCAGGACATTGTTGGGGATCGCCAGGGGGAAACGGTAGTCAGGCGATTCCTCGAAGACAAAGGGGTCCCGGTAGGCGCGTGATGCCGCCAGGCGCAGGGTATGGTTTTTGCGGAAGTGGTGATTGATCGATGCGCGTGGAGAGGTATTGGCGCCGCCGGTATCGCTGTCTTCATACATGACACCGATATTCAGCAGAGTTTTTCCGGTCAGGTAGTACTCCAGGTTGGAAAACACCCGCCAGGAGTCGTTATCGACGCCGTTGGTGGTGTTCAGGAACATGGGCGCGTTCACTTCGTCCTTGCGCGCGCCAAGCCCCCAGACCAGTCGCAGAGACTGCAGGGGTTTCAGGATATTCTGGAATTCCGCGTCCCAGCGGTCACTGGTGACTCTTTCATCCATATAGAGCTGGATGCCGCCCAGTGCCGGAACCGGTGTCGAGTAGAAGTCATTAATGTTTTTATTCTGGTTATGGTAGAACTGGAATGAAAACTCCTGGTCGGCGGACAGCGTGTGTGTCCATTTGACCTGCTGGAACTGGCTGTAGGTATTCTTGTTGTAGTCGGGTACCAGATCGTCAAAGACATTGTCGGCATCCTTCGATCCGCTGTTATGTCCCAGCTGCACCATGAAGGTGTTATCGAGGTCCAGCTGGTAGTCACCGCGCACGGAGATCAGCTTGACCTGCATGTCATCATGACGGTCTTCAAAACCGTTATTCTCGCGGTAGGCGGTGGATACCCGGTAATCCAGGTTCCCGTAGTTGCCCCCGTAGCGCAGGAAGCCCTCGCTCAGGCCGTCGCTGCCGAGGTTGGTTTTCAGCATCAGGCCGCGGTCGAGCACAGCGTTGCGGGTAATGATGTTGACGATGGAGGTGAAAGAGTTCGCGCCATAGCTGGAGGCATTCGGGCCGCGGATCACTTCGATGCGTTCGATATCGTCGATGGTCAGGGGTAAATCGGCCCAGGCGACACCGCCCAGCGCCGGTTCATAGACCGAGCGGCCATCGACCAGCATCTGCATCTGGCGTGAATAGCGGTCCACCAGCATGTGGTAACCGACCGCCTGGCGGTACCCGTTGTCGTAATTGACAATAAAACCGGGCGCCAGACGCAACAGGTCGGGGATTTCAGTAAAACCGGAAGCGACGATCATTTCCCGGTCAATAATGGTTGTCGCTATCGGGGCGTTGGCCAGGGACTGGGGCAGGCGGGAGGCGGAGAGCACCACCGGCAGGTCACCCAGGAAGGCCTCTTCCGATAGCAGCTCATCTTCGGTTTCAGCGCTCGCCAGTGGCGGGAATGCCAGCAATAAGAGCGCGAATCCCAGGGGTGCGAACAGCTGGCGCAACCCGGGCGCGAGGGCCCTGCGCTGCAAGACCCGGAAAAAGAGGCTCAAAATACCCATGCTTGTTTTACAACATTCTTGTTGTCGTTACCCACAATGTGGGGATAAAAGGCCAGCTCCGTGGCAACCCCGAATCCACCTGCTTGTGTTGTCGGCTATTTTGAGGGGAATCTTTAGCAGAGGCAATGATTTACATGAGGAATATATTTAAGGTTCTCAGCCGCGGCCTGCGCGCAGGCCGTTGGCCACCGCCAGCAGTTCGCTGGCCTCATGCGCCAGTACCGCCACGGCAATGCTGATGAAGCCGCCGACGCCGGCGGGGATCAATATCACCAGTACCAGGATAGCGAAGACGATATTCTGCAGGCTGACCTTGCGCGCCTTGCGGCCCAGGTGCAGGGCCTCTTCCAGCTTGCCGAGGTCGTCGGCCATCAGGGCGATGTCGGCCGCTTCGATAGCGGCGTCGGTGCCGGCCGCGCCCATGGCCACGCCGCAGGTCGCCACCGCCAGGGCGGGGGCGTCGTTGACGCCGTCGCCGACCATCAGCACCGGGCCGTCGGCCAGCAGTGCCGTAACAGCGTCAACCTTGTCCTCGGGTTTCAGGTCGGCGCGCACGTCGTCAATACCGAGTTGTTGCGCCACCCGTTGCGCGGTGCGCCGGTTATCGCCGGTGAGCATGACAGTACGGATGTGCATGGCGTGCAGGCGCGCGATGACCGCCTGCACGTCGTCGCGCAAGGTGTCCTGCAGGGCAATCAGGCCCTGTACCTGTGTCTGCGAGCCGACCAGTACCACGGTCTTGCCGGTCGTTTGCAGTTCGTTCAGGCGGGTTTCGACCTCAGCCAGTGACAGACCCATGTCGCGGAACAAGTCCGGTTTGCCGATGTAACGCAGCACGCCGTCGATTTCCGCCTGTGCGCCGGAGCCGGTGAGTGACAGGAATCCCTCGGGCTGCAGGGCCGCGATGCCGCGGTCGGCGACATGTTCGACGATGGCGCGTGCCAGCGGATGGCCGGAGGAGGATTCCAGTCCGGCTGCCACCGCCAGCAGCGCGGATTCGTCACCGTTGAGGACGATGACATCGGTGACCTGCGGCTTGCCGTGGGTGAGGGTGCCGGTCTTGTCGAAGGCAATGGTGTCAATTACACCCAGGTGTTCGAGGTGGGCGCCACCCTTGATCAGGATGCCGCGCTTGCCGGCGCCGGCGATGCCGGCGGCCATGGTGATGGGCAGGGAGATCACCAGCGCACAGGGGGCCGCGGCGACCAGCAGGATAACGGCTCGTTCGGCCCAGACCGTGCTATCGCCAAAACCCAGCCAGGGTGTCAGCAGGAACAGCGCCGAAGTCGCCAGCACGGCGGGACTGTAGCGCCGACCGAAGCGTTCCATCCAGACCTGTGCGCGGCCTTTCTGGTCCTGGGCGTTCTCTACCAGGTGGATGATGCGCGACAGGGTGTTGTCGGCGAAACCGGCGGTGACTTCGATGGTCAGCATACCCTGGCCGTTGATGCTGGCGGCGAATACCTTGTCGCCCGGCCCCTTGTCCACGGGTACCGATTCACCGGTTACCGGCGATTCGTCCAGGCCCGATTCGCCGCTGACGATCACGCCGTCGGTGGGCAGCGATTCACCCGGGCGTACCACGAAGCGGTTACCGGGTTGCAGGGATTCGGCCGGCACGGTGCTTTCCTCGCCGTCGCGCAACAGGCGGGCTTCCTTTGGCGCCAGGTCCAGTAACGCGCGTATCGCGGTGCGGGTCCGGGCGAAGGTGTATTCCTCGATGCCTTCAGCGGCGCCGTACAGCACCACCAGCGCCGCGGCTTCTTCCCACAGGCCGAGAATACCGGAACCGGCCGTGGCCGCGATCATCAGCATCGAGATGCCGACTTCGTGTTCCTCGAACAGTTCCTCCAGGCCCTCCCGCGCCCAGATATAACCGCCGAGCGGGATCGCTATCCAGTACAACGCGGTTTCCAGCGTGGTACCGATAATGCCCGCCAGCATCAACAGCCAGGCGGAGAGCGCGATGACACCGGCCAGCAGCGCATTACGCAGTGGCGGGTATCGCCACCAGGGGCCGGTAAATCCGTCATCGCCACCTGGGCATGCCATATCGATCTCCCGTCAGTTTTCGTCACTCATCGCCGGGCGTGAGAATACCTTGTACAGCACCGGCAACACGAACAGCGTCAGCAGGGTGGAGGAGAACAGGCCGCCGACCACGACTGTAGCGAGCGGTCGCTGTACCTCGGAGCCCACACCGCTGGAGAGCAGCATGGGTATCAGGCCGAGGGCCGCGATCGATGCGGTCATCAGCACCGGCCGCAGGCGTGACATGGCGCCCTCGAACACCGCCTGGTCGGGTCCCACGCCATCGAACAGGCGCTGGTTGATGGCATTCACCATCACCACGCCATTCAGCACCGCGACACCGAACAGCGCGATAAAGCCGATAGAGCCCGGTACCGACAGGTACTGCCCGGAGATGAACAGCGCCGCGATACCACCGATCAGCGCCAGCGGCACGTTGAGCATGATCAGCAATGCCTGGCCCACCGAGCTGAAGGCAAAATACAGCAGCAGGAAGATCAGCCCCAGCGACAGCGGTACCACGATCATCAGGCG
>DRNU01000070.1 GCA_011374975.1 Gammaproteobacteria bacterium
CATTCCATAACTCTAGACGTTGATATATACCCAGCCCTCACTAAGCCGGTTAAGAATATGTTCCAGCGCCGACGGCGTGACATCCACATCCGGCAGCAGGGTGACATCGGTCTTCAGATTTTCCAGCTCACGCACATGGTCCATGGCATCCTTGCAGGCCAGGAAGGTGAGGTTCAGGTAGCGGTCCTGCAGCGCACGCACGCGGTCGGCATAGGGTGAGTATCCGGTGCGCAGCATCTTGACGGCGCTGGCATTGGCGACGATCTCGACCTCGGCGTTCATGTCGCTGTCAGCGTAGGTTTCCAGCAACTGCTCGGCAGTATCCAGGGCCTTGGCAAACCTGACGGCATTGGAGGTGTTCAGGTGTACGATGATCTTTTTGGTGCCCTGCTGGCCCGTGACCTTGGCGATATCCGTGTTCTGGAACGCGCGGTTCTTGTCCCAGTACATGGCGTGTACGTTTGAGTCGATGTTCTGTTCGCGTGGTTCGTGCCCGACCCAGCCCAGCATGGCGCCCAGCCCGACCAGCAGAGTGGCGGCGGCGGCGCGGCTCCACGGGCTGATGGCGCGTGTTTTGGGTTTGCGGTATTTCTCGCTTTGCGGCGGCCGCTCGTAAGCGTGACGCACCAGTTCGCTGAGCTGGCGCAGTTCGCAGACCTTGTGGCTCAGGCGGGTGTCTTCGCCCAGTGCCTCGAAGACGGTATTTTTTTCCGCGATATCGAGTTCATCGTCAATGAAGGCGTTGAGGCGTTCTTCGGAAAAGTCTGTATCACTCATCGTGCCGTCCTTAATTGATGGACGTTCGGGGTGCCCTGCACCTCGGCTTCCAGTAAACGTTCCTTGAGTGCTTTCCTGGCACGCGACAGCCGGCTCATGACGGTGCCAATCGGTACATCCAGAATCTGAGCAACTTCGATATAGGTGCAGCCTTCCAGGTCTACCAGGGTAATGACCTTGCGCTGGCCCATGGGCAGGCAGGTGATGGCAGACCTGACCCGGTCAACGATCTGCTGACGGTCGTGGCAGCTGTCCGGGGTATCTTTTTCCACCAGCACCACGTCATCGACGTCCACGGTATCCTTGCTGCGCCGGAAATGGTCCCGCCAGCAGTTGCTGAGGATCCGGTACAGCCAGGCCTTGATGGTTTTCTGGTCGCGCAGCTGGCCGCTGTTCTTCAGCGCCTTGGCGAGTGTTTCCTGCACCAGGTCATCCGCCAGTGCCGGGTTGTGGCACCAGGAATAGGCGATGCGGTACAGGTTCTCGCGGTATTCCGCCAGAGTGCGTTTAAACTGCTGGTGTTTACAGAAGCTGGTTATCATATTTTTACCATCATCAACCTTTGAATAAAGACGGCTCACAGGCCTGTTTATTCCCGCAAAGTATACCCTGTGGCGCGGCTTTCAGGTTAACCTTATGACGTGGCAGGGAAAACAGAAAAACACGTCGATCCTGACCCCTGGACGGGGTTGCCCGCGCTTCTGCAGGGTGCTGCCGAGGGCCGCTGGCAGGGTTATTTGCAGGCTGCACAAGAGGTTGGCGCCCGTGTGCCCCGCTCAGCGGAGTTTCGCGCCTGTGCCTGCCGGGTATTCGCCATCAGCGAGTTCGTGGCCGGGCTGTGCCGGCGTGATCCGCAGCTGCTCACGGATCTGCTCGACAGCGGTGACCTGCTGGCTGATTCCTGGCCGGGAACCCTGCTGCAGCGGGTGCATGATGCACTCGGCCGCTGCAAGGATGAGGCAGCCCTGCACAGTACCCTGCGCCGGCTGCGCCAGCGCGAGATGTTGCGTATTGCCTGGCGCGACCTGGCCGGCTGGGCGGAACTCGGGGAAACACTGCGCGATTTGTCCGACCTGGCGGATGGCTGCATCCAGGGTGCGCTGGCACGGCTGGAGGCCTGGCAGGCCGCTGAGACACCGGCCCCGCTCGCCGAGGGCCGCCGGCCGGCACAGCTGGTGGTCATTGCGATGGGCAAGCTCGGCGCCCATGAGCTGAATTTTTCATCGGATATCGACCTGATTTTTGCCTACCCCGATGCCCGGCCCGCGCGCAAGCGGGGTGCGCTGAGCCCGGAGCAGTATTTTACCCGGCTCGGCCAGGCGCTGATCCAGGCATTGTCCAGCCATGATGCCGATGGTTTCGTGTTCCGGGTCGATATGCGCCTGCGGCCCTACGGTGATTCCGGGGCGCTGGTGTGCAGCTATGAGGCGCTGGAGGAGTACTACCAGTCACAGGGGCGCGAGTGGGAGCGCTACGCCATGATCAAGGCGCGCCCGGTCACCGGTGACCCGGCCGCACAGCAAGCGCTGATGCAGCTGCTGCGCCCGTTTGTGTACCGCCGCTACCTGGATTTCCACACGTTCGATGCGCTGCGCGACCTCAAACGCCAGATCCACAACGAGGTGGAGCGCAAGGGGCAGGAAGACCACCTCAAGCTGGGGCCGGGCGGTATCCGTGAAATCGAGTTCATCGCCCAGGCTTTTCAGCTGGTGCGTGGCGGGCGCGAACCGCGCCTGCGACAACGAGGCGTGATTGCCGTGTTGCGTGTGCTGGCGGCGCTTAAACTGTTGCCGGGTCAAAGCGTCAGTGAACTGATCGAGGCTTATGCCTTCCTGCGCCGCGCTGAAAACCGCCTGCAGGCCATGCAGGACCGGCAGATCCACCAGCTGCCGGAGTCAGAGGAGAACCGCGCGCGCCTGGCTGAGGCGCTGGGTTGCCGGGACTGGAAAGCGTTCTACAAGGTGCTCAACAAACACCGGCGCCGTGTGGAGGCGCACTTCCAGCAGGTATTCGCCTCGCCGCAGGCGGAAAAACCGGCGCCGCAGGACCCGCTCAGCGAGCTGTGGCAGGGCCGGCTCGAGACCGAGGCGGCAGTGCGTGTGCTGGAAAATGCCGGCTATGATGATCCCGCCGAGGCGCTGCGCTGGCTGGAACAGCTGCGTTCCGGTTCCGCGCAGCATTACCTGGGAGCGCAGGGCAGGGTGCGCTGGGATGCATTGTTACCGATGGTGCTGGGCGCCGTGGGCCGCCAGCCGCAGCCCGCTGTGGTGCTGGGCAGGCTGGCAGGTATCCTCGAACACATTGCCGGGCGCACCACCTACCTCGCCTTGTTGCAGGAAAATCCGCTGGTGCTGTCGCAGCTGGTGAAGCTGTGCGCGGCCAGCCCCTGGATTGCCCAGCAGATCGAGCGTTTCCCGTTGTTGCTCGACCAGTTGCTCGACCCGCGCACCCTGTACGAGCCGCTGGCGCCGGGTACGCTGGATGCGGAACTGGAGCAGTACTTTCGCGACGTGGCGCCGGACGACCTGGAGCGGCAGATGGACCTGCTGCGCCAGTTCCGTCACGCCATGGTGCTGCGTGTCGCCGCCGCCGATATCGCCGGCGTGATCCCGGTAACACTGGTCAGCGAGCAGCTGACCGCCATTGCCGAGGTGGTGCTGCGCAAGGTGCTGGTTATTGCCTGGGCGGAAATGGTGAAACGGTACGGCGAGCCGCGTTGCCGGGAGCGCGGCAAGACGCGCACGGTGGCCTTCGCGGTGATCGCCTACGGCAAGCTGGGCGGCCGGGAGCTGGGCTACGGTTCTGACCTGGACCTGGTGTTCCTGCACGACAGCACGGGCAGCCGGCAGAAGACAGCGGGTCGCAAGAGCGTCGATAACGCGGTGTTC
Organism: Gammaproteobacteria bacterium; assembly: GCA_011374975.1. GTDB lineage: Bacteria > Pseudomonadota > Gammaproteobacteria > DSM-19610 > DSM-19610 > Thiogranum. The sequence continues at coordinate 3,666 of DRNU01000070.1, forward strand.
TTCACCCGCCTCGGGCAACGCATCATCCACATGCTGGAAACCTTCACCGCGGCCGGCACCCTGTACGAAGTGGACATGCGTCTGCGCCCCTCCGGCAATTCCGGGATGCTGGTCAGCAGCGTCGAGGCGTTCGCGGACTACCAGCGCGAGGAGGCCTGGGTGTGGGAACACCAGGCACTGGTGCGGGCGCGCCAGGTGGCCGGCGACGCGCGGCTCGGCAAGGCGTTCGGGAAAGTCCGCGCCGCGGCACTGGCGCGCGACAGCAAACTGGAAAATCTGCGCGCCGAAGTGCGTGATATGCGCGAGCGCATGCGCGGTGAGCTGGGTTCCCGGCGTGGCGCGGGATTCCACCTCAAACAGGACCGGGGAGGTATCGTTGATATTGAGTTTATGGTTCAATACCTCGTTCTGCGCTGGTGTAAAGATCACCCGGAACTGCTGCGCCATACGGATACCATCAACCTGCTGAAGGCACTGTCCACGGCGGGTCTGTTGAAGGCGGCATACGCCCAGACACTGATCGAGGCCTATCAGCAATACCGCAGCATCAGTCATCGCCTGACGCTGGCCGAGGAATCCACCCTGGTGGGTGACGAGGTGTTGCCGGCACAGCGCAAAAAAGTTGCGGAAATCTGGCAGCGGCTGATGGAAAGCTGAGCGGCCGGGTTTAGTCAAAATTAATGAAGGAGAATTTTCATGTCGATGGCCGATCGTGACGGCGTCATCTGGTATGACGGGGAGATGGTTCCCTGGCGTGATGCCACCACCCACGTGCTTACCCACACCCTGCACTATGGCATGGGTGTCTTCGAGGGCGTGCGCGCCTATCATGCCGAACAGGGTACGGCCATCTTCCGGCTCGGGGAGCACACCGACCGCCTGTTCCGCTCGGCGCATATCCTGCAGATGCCGATGCCGTTCGACAAGGACACCCTGAACCAGGCGCAACTCGACGTGGTGCGTGAGAACAAGCTGGATTCGGCCTACCTGCGGCCGATGTGTTTCTACGGTTCGGAAGGCATGGGGCTGCGCGCCGACAACCTGAAAGTGCACGTGATCGTTGCGGCCTGGGAATGGGGCGCCTACCTCGGCAAGGAAAACCTGGAGAAGGGTATCCGCATCCGCACCTCGTCCTATACCCGGCACCATGTCAACATCACCATGTGCAAGGCCAAGGCCAACGGAAATTACATGAACTCCATGCTGGCCCTGCAGGAAGCTATGACCTGCGGCTACGACGAAGCCATGTTGCTGGACAACGAGGGCTATGTCGCCGAGGGCAGTGGTGAAAATATCTTTATCGTGCGTAATGGTGTGCTGTACACGCCGGACCTGACCTCGGCGCTGGAAGGTATCACCCGCGATACCATCATGACGCTGGCGAGCGATCTGGGCCTTGAAATCCGTGAGAAACGCATCACTCGCGACGAAGTCTATGTTGCCGACGAGGCCTTCTTCACCGGTACCGCCGCAGAGGTTACGCCTATTCGCGAAGTGGACAACCGCACCATCGGTGCCGGTACCCGCGGCCCGATCACAGAGCGATTGCAGACGCTGTATTTCGACCAGGTGCACGGCCGGCGCAGCGAGTACCCGGAATGGTTGTCTCTGGTTAAATAAAGGAAACTACTATGCCCAGCCCCAATACCGCGGCCGACGCCGGCGGCAGTCAATACACCCAGGCGAATGCGGAAAACCGCTATGAGGTCACGCGCGCGGACCTGCCCCTGCATTGTCCGCTGGACAGCATGAGCCTGTGGAATTCGCACCCGCGCGTGTACCTGCCGATCGAGGATACCGGCAAGGCCACGTGCCCTTACTGCAGTGCAGAATACATCCTGAAGGACTGATGGTTTCCGTCATGCCGGACTCGATCCGGCATCCAGGTTTTTGGTTGCAGTATTAAACAGCCATGATCATCTGGCGTTTCACCGATGGCAAGGCCGGTCATGAGGCGCAGAGCCAGGGCCTGGTGGAGGCATTACAGCGACGCTGCGAGGTTGCTGTTTTTACGTTACCGGTACAGCGCGACGGCACAGGGTTAATTGCCTGGCTGAGCCGGCGCTACCGGCCGGGCGCGCAGTTGCCTGCACCTGATCTGCTGGTAGGGGCAGGGCACGCCACCCACTGGCACTTGCTGGCGGCGCGGCGCCGGTATGGCGGGCGTACTGTGCTGTTGATGAAACCCTCCTTGCCGCTGTCCTGGTTCGACCTGTGTGTGGTGCCCGAACATGACGCGGTCGCGCCGGCCGCCAATGTGCTGGTGACACAGGGCGTACTTAACCGTATCCGGCCGCCTGATCTGCCGCGGCAGGATACCGGCCTGGTCGTGCTGGGAGGTCCGTCACGGCATTGTGACTGGGATGATGCGAGCATGCTGGAGCAACTGGATCAGCTGGTCGCGGCACGGCCCCGGCAACGCTGGCTGCTGACTACCTCGCGTCGCACGCCGGGTACGCTGTTGCAGGCGCTGCGCGACCATCCCGCGTTTACCTGTGTGCCATGCCAGGAGACTGCACCGGACTGGCTGGTGCAACAACTGGCGACGGCCGGCGAGGTATGGGTGAGTGAAGACAGTGTCTCGATGTTATACGAGGCACTGAGTGCCGGTGCACCGGTCGGGCTTTTACAGGTGGCACGCCGCGGCGCCAACCGTGTCACGGCGGGCATCGATGCACTGGTGGCGCGTGGCTGGGTGAGCGCGCCGGGACACTGGCAACCGGCGGCGGGACCACCGCAGCCGCTTAACGAGGCACAACGCTGTGCAGACTGGATTGTGGAACATTGGCTGACAAGGTGCTGACAGTATTACAGCTGCTACCGGCACTGGAGTCGGGCGGCGTTGAACGTGGCACCCTGGAGCTGGGCGCCGGGCTGGTTGCCGCCGGGCACCGTTCCCTGGTGCTGTCCGGTGGCGGCCAGCTGGTGAGCCGGCTGACCGGACAGGGCAGCGAACATATCCAGTGGCCGATCGGTAAAAAATCCCTCTGGACACTGCGCCTGGTACGGCGCCTGCGGCGCCTGCTGGTCGATGAGCAGGTCGACATCCTGCACGCACGCTCGCGTCTGCCGGCGTGGATTGCCTGGCTGGCGTGGCGCGGTCTGCCGGAGGCCGCACGGCCGGCGTTTGTCACCACCGTGCATGGCCTGTATTCAGTGAGCCGTTACAGCAGCATCATGACGCGCGGCGAGGCGGTGATTGCAGTCTCCGAAGCAACACAACGCTATATCTTCGACAACTACCCGGCTACCGATGCGCAGCGTGTGCACTGTATCGAGCCGGGTATCGACCCGAAGGTTTATCCCAATGCCTATCGCCCTCCGGAGTCCTGGATGGCGCGCTGGTACCAGGATTTTCCGTTCCTGCTGGAGCGCCAGGTGCTGACCCTGCCGGGCCGTATCACGCGTCTCAAGGGGCACCTGGATTTCCTGCACCTGCTGGCAAAACTGGTGCAGGCAGACCTGCCGGTGTACGGTCTGATCGTGGGCGCGGAAGATGCAGCGCATGCCGGTTATCTGCGTGAAGTGCGGCAAACGGTGAGCAAGCTGGGGCTGGATGGCGCAGTGAGTTTTACCGGGCACCGTATGGACCTGCGCGACATCCTCGCGGTATCGAATATCGTCTACTCGCTGTCGAACAAGCCCGAATCCTTCGGCCGTACGGTGCGCGAGGCGCTCAGCCTGGGCGTGCCCGTGGTCGGTTATGCCCACGGTGGTGTCGGCGATACGCTGGCCACGGTCTACCCGCAGGGATGTGTGCCTCCGGGCGACAGTGCAATGCTGGAGCAGGTCAGTCGTGAGCTGCTGGAACAGCCGGTGGAAGTGCCGCCGGCAGCGTTCACCACGGTGCAGGATATGCTGGATAACACCGTCGCCCTGTACCAGGCGTTACGCCGTCCCGATGCCGCAGCCGCCAACAGCGGGTAGGTTGGGCTGAGCTTGCGGAGACCGACACAATGACCCGGCGAAAACTGTCATGACCGTGATCCTGTCACTGGCGGTCGTGATACTGCTGTGGTTTTCCCTGCGCTACGCCTGGTGGCGGCCCGCCGTCGACTATCGCCGGCCACGCATTCTCATGTACCACATGATCAGTGCGCCACGGCCCGGGGCGCGCTTCAATGGCCTGCGCGTTGCGCCGCAACAGTTTGAACGGCAACTGCGCTGGTTGTCGGCACAGGGCTGGCATAGTTTCACCCTGGGCGAATTGATTGCGCAGGCCGATACGCTGCCGGAAAAATCTTTCGCCATTACCTTCGATGACGGTTACGCGGATAACCTGCTGCAGGCACTGCCGTTGCTGCAAAAATACCGCTGCAAGGCAACGCTCTACCTGGTGGTGGATCGCTTCGACCGGGACTGGTCGATACAGCGCAAGGCACTCCATAATGAAGGTGAACTGCAGCGCGAAGACAAGCTCAGTGATGAGCAGGTGCGCGAACTGCTGGTATCCGGCTGTATCGAGCTGGGTTCACACAGCATGACACACGCGGACTTTGCTCGCCTGGAACCGGCGGCGGCCAGTGCCGAACTGGAGCAGTCCAGGCAGGTGCTGGAACAACGTTTTGGCGTGGCGGTAAACAGTTTTGCCTACCCGTTCGGTCACTATACGGCGGAGCAGGTCGAACTGGTGCGCGCGGCCGGTTACACCAGTGCCGTTACTACGCATGAAGGCATCGACGCGCCGGACCAATGGGACGTGCTGCAACTGCGGCGGGTAAAAATCAGCGGCAAGGATAACTGGCCGGCATTCCTGTTGCGCATGCGCAGCGGGCGGCGTGGCTGGTAACGGCATGGCTGAAACACCACTGCGTGTCTGGGTGTTATCGGATGACCAGCCCGGTCATCTCAACCTGTCGCGTGGTGTGGTGCTGGCCCTGCAGCGCCTGGGGCCGGTACAGGATACCTGTATTACATTCAGGTTACGCATGGGGCTTATGCGTAACCTGTTGCGGGCCTTGCTCAACCATACAGGTGTCCCGCTCCCTGTCAGTTTATTGAAACTGTTTTATGTGTTCGATGCTCTGCCCGCACAGGGCTGTGACCTGGTTGTCTCGGCCGGCGGCAAGACTTCCTTCGCCAATGCCTGGCTGGCGCGCAGCCTGCGTGTGCCCAATGTCTTTACCGGTTCGCTGCGGCGCCTGTCACCACAACTGTTCAGCGCGGTGTTGACCCTGGAGCCGAATGACGCCACGCCGGTCAGCCTGGTGCTCGACCTGCCGCCGGGCATCATCGATGAAGCCACCCTGTCGGCGCAGGCGGCTCAATTTCGTGAGCAATATGACCTGGTCGATCAGCACTGCTGGTGCATGCTGATCGGGGGGGACGGGGCAGGCTACCGTTACCATGAGCCGGACTGGCAGGCGCTGGCGCAAGCCATGAACCGGCTGGCAAAGCATTACGGCATACGCTGGCTGGTGGTGAGTTCGCGTCGTACCGGTTACCAGGCGGCACAGCAACTGCGCCGCCTGCTGGAGCCGGACAGCCTTGCCGTCCAGTGCTGGCACGATCTCGGTGATGAATACCTTGCCGGCGCATTCCTGGGTACGGCGGAAAAGATTTTTGTCACCGAAGACAGCATGACCATGCTGGGTGAAGCCATGTCGGCACGCCGACCGGTCTACAGTCTGCGGCCCCGGCAGGTGCAACCCAACACACGTTACCGGGACATGATCCGACGCTTTGCCGAACGCCGCCTGCTGTGTCGTTTCACGCTTGAAGAACTTGCCCGGCAGCCGAAGTTGCCGGGCAAGACCCGCTGCCAGGTGCTGGAGACATCACCGCAAGCCACATTATCCAGGCAACTCGCCAAACAGCTGGACCTGAAGATCAATCGAGTCTGACCCCATTGATCTTTTCTGCGGGTCAGTATGGAGTGTTTTCTCCTTTCGGCCGCGTTTTAAAGCGTCGATGCACCCACAGATACTGCTCCGGCATTTCACGGATAACCGTTTCCAGCAAGGCATTGATGCGCGCGCTGTCCGCCTGCGGGTCGGTGCCGGGAAAATTCTCCAGCGCCGGGCACAGTGTCAGCAGGTAGCCGGCATTGTCCGGCAGGCGGGTCTGGAAGAACGGTACGACTGCTGCGCCGCTGGCGCGTGCCAGGCGTGCGGTCGCGGTGATGGTGGAAGCCTGGATGCCGAAGAAGGGTACGAATACGGATTGCGGGCCACCGTGGTTCTGGTCCGGTGCGTACCACACCGGCATGCCTGCGCGCAGGCTGGCGAGCAGCGCGCGCGTATTGTCGCGCGGGATGGCTTTCTCGAAACGGCGCCGGCGTGCGCGCTGCATGACGCGTTCGAACAACGGGTTCTTGTGCTGGCGGTACAACACGTGGAACGGTGTATCGAGTGCCAGCAGTCGCCCTCCCAGTTCCAGTGTGGTGAAGTGGGCGCTGAGCAGGATGACGCCCTTGCCCCTGGCGAGGGCCGCCTGCAGGTGCTCGCTGCCGGTGAGGATGTATCGGCTGCGTAATTGTGCCTCGCGCCCCCACCAGCACAGCGCGGTTTCCACGATGCCCTTGCCCAGTGAGCGAAAATGCCTGTGCACCAGTGCGCTGCGTTGTGTGTCGTTCAGCTCGGGAAAGCAGAGCCGGATATTGACCTCGGCAATGTGCCGGCGTCGGCGTGCGGCACGCCAGGCGATGCGCCCGATCAGGCTGCCGGCGGCCATTTGCCAGCGATACGGCAGGCGCGTAATCAGCCACAGGCTGCCGAATACCAGCCAGGTCGGCCAGTAGCGCGGCGCGAGAAAGGATAACCACCAGCTTGAGGAATCGGTGTGCACGTCTGCCATTGTATCAAGAGCGGGTGCTATGATCGCCGTGTGCGTCATTTCTATTCACTGAGCCTGTATCTGTTGCTGCCCGTGGTGCTGTTGCGCCTGTGGTGGAAGGGGCGTCGCGTGCCCGGTTACCGGCTCCACTGGCGTGAGCGGCTTGGCTGGCCCGGTGTGCAGTCAACGCTGCCGGTGATCTGGATCCACGCTGTGTCCGTGGGCGAGGTGCGTGCGGCACAACCCCTGGTGCATGCCTTGCAGCAGCGTTACGGCGATATGCCGATTGTGCTGAGTATGACAACACCGACCGGCAGGGCAACAGCGCAACAGCTGTTCGGTGACTCGCTCGGCTACTGTTACCTGCCCTATGATTTGCCGGGCGCTGTGCAGCGTTTCCTGGGGAAGATAAATCCTGCAGTCGCTATCATTATGGAAACCGAGATCTGGCCCAACCTCTATCACCAGTTGCAGCGGCGGAATGTTCCGCCGCTGCTGCTCAATGCGCGTCTCTCGACAGCTTCGTTGCGCGGCTACCTGCGCCTGCGCAGCCTGAGTGCGCAGGCAGTGTGCGCTATCCGGCATATTGTCGTACAGGGTGAGGCGGATGCGCAGCGTTTTGTGCAGCTTGGTGCAAGGCAGGAACAGTTATCCATTGCCGGCAATCTCAAGTTTGATGTGCAACTGCCGGATGATTTTTCCGTGCGTGTCGGCGAACTGCGCCAGTGCCTGGGTGGCGATCGACCCGTGTGGGTTGCCGGCAGTACGCATGCCGGCGAGGAGGTGTCTGTGCTGGCGGCACAGCAGCGGGTATTGCAGTCCCGTGACGATGCCTTGCTGGTCATTGCTCCGCGTCACCCGGAACGCGCGAGAGAGGTTGCTGATCAGTGCGAGCAGAGTGGCCTGACTTATCGGCTGTTCAGTGATATCGGGCAATATATGGACTGTGACATACAGGTTCTGGTTGTCGATATGCTGGGTGAGCTGGTGTATCTCTACGGCGTGGCACAGGTTGCTTTCATCGGTGGCAGTCTGGTCGATGCAGGCGGACACAATCCGATTGAAGCGGTGCTTGCCGGTGCCCCGGTTATCAGCGGGCCGCAGCGGGATAATTTTTCGGATGTCTATGCGGCTTTGCAGCAGGCTGCGGCAGCCCGGTTTGTCGATAACGAAGTGGCGCTGGCCGAACAGGTTTGTGCATGGCTGGCCGATGCGGCGCTGCGCAAGACCGTTAACGAAGCCGGTCGGTCTGTGCTGGAACAGAACCGCGGTGCGCTGAAGCAGTCTCTTGACTTGCTGGGAAGTGTTATTGAATAAAAAAGCGGGGGAGCGCGGTATGTTTAATCGTTCTTTCCGCCATGTAACGCAAGATTGGAGTGGTACCAGCGACAGCCGCCCAGGAGGTTCGCGGTTTCTTCGTCCCAGTCCTTCAGGTGGTAAATGGCATTGGAAACGCTGGAGTCCCCGTTGCCGATAAAATAATCGCA